>CAZTYA010000303.1:0-3105 GCA_964617255.1 uncultured Syntrophales bacterium | reverse complement strand
GGCTGCGGCAAACCCAAGCTCGCCGCCAACTGGGTCATGGGGGATCTCCTGCGCTTCCTCAACGAAGACAGGGGGGATATCCGGACCTGCCCCGTTTCCGCCGAAGCATTGGGCGACATGATCCGCCTCATCGAAGAGGGAACAATCAGCGGTAAGATGGCCAAAGACCTGATCCAGGAGATGTACAAAACAGGGAAACCGCCCAGGGCGATCATCGAAGAGAAGGGCATGGTTCAGATCACCGACGAGGGTGCGCTCGCCCAGGTAATCGACGAGATCATCGCGGCCAATCCGAACCAGCTTGAACAGTACCGGAGCGGCAAAGATAAACTCTTCGGCTACTTCGTCGGCCAGGTCATGAAGGCGACCCAGGGAAAAGCCAACCCGCAGTTGATCAACGAGCTTCTGAAGAAGAAACTGGATCAGTCATGATCAGAACCATCGCCTGGCAGGACAACACGGTCGTCATGATCGACCAGAAACGCCTGCCTCTGGAGGAATGTTACCTGACCTGCCATACCCACCGGCAGGTCATCGCAGCGATCAACGACCTGACCATTCGGGGCGCCCCGGCCATCGGCATCGCCGCCGCCATGGGCATCGCCCTCGGCATGTTGCAGGCGCCGGATACGAACCCTGCTGTTTTCCGTGAAACGTTTGACGCATTATGCCGCGATTTCCAGGCCAGCCGACCCACGGCCCGCAATCTCTTCTGGGCCGTCGAGCGGATGAAGGCGCTATTTGATCGTATTTCTCATTCCGATGCACCCTTCGACGCTGAAGCATTCAGACAGACCCTGGTCTACGAGGCCGGGAAAATTTTGGAGGAGGACATTGCCTGCAACCGGAAAATCGGCGCCTTCGGCGCAGAATTGATCCGGGACGGGGATGCGATTCTCACCCACTGCAATGCCGGGGCGCTGGCCACCGGAGGCTACGGCACGGCCCTGGGCGTCATCCGGGCGGCGTGGGAACAAGGCAAAAAGATTCAGGTTTTCGTCGATGAAACCCGGCCGGTCCTCCAGGGGGCGCGGCTTACGGCCTGGGAGCTGATGCGGGAGCAGATTCCGGCAACGCTCATTACGGACAACATGGCTGGTTTTCTCATGTCCCGGGGAAAAATCGCGAAGATCATCACGGGCGCGGACCGTATCGCCAGAAACGGTGACGCGGCCAACAAGATCGGCACCTATACTTTGGCGGTCCTGGCGAAGGAACACGGGATTCCTTTTTTCATTGCTGCGCCGTCGTCGACGGTTGATCCGGCCACGCCGGACGGCCATGCCATCCCCATCGAAGAAAGGAATCCGGAGGAGGTCACCTCCTGGGGCGGGTGCCGGGTTGCCCCGGAAGGGGTCCCGGTGTTCAACCCCGCTTTCGATGTAACCCCGGCCCATTACATCACGGCCATCATTACGGAAGAAGGTGTATTGCGGCCGCCTTATGATTTTGCTGCTCAGGTTAAGCAATAACGTGACGAAACGACGTTCTGTCGAACAAAGGTGTGACCTCTAAACTCTTTGAGGCCCCCAAAAGGATGTCATTCCGGGCAAGCGTAGCGCGACCCGGAATCCATTTCCAGAATGTTACGCTCTGCAAAGGGCTCCCGGATCAGGAGACTGTGTCATAATTACAAAAATGGTCATTTCGAGCGAATGCGAGAAATCTTAATCCTCTGAAATAACAAAACCTAAAGATTTCTCCCTGTGGTCAAATGACAATAATGCGAATAAAAACAAAGGAAACCCAATATATGTCCAAACTACTTTTATTTGACTTCGACGGCGTTATCGTCGATTCGCTATCCTTATATGAAAGGACCGTCAAAACCTGTCTGGAAAAAATCGGTAATCCCATAGTCCAAACCCGGGACGATTTTCTCGATCTGTTCGAGGACAACTTCTATGAAGGAATCGTCAAGAAGGGGGTGGATCTGCAGGAATTCATGGCGGCATCCAAAGATATTCTCAATGATATTCAATATGAACAACTGGAACCCCACCGGTTTCTGTTTCCTATCCTGGAGGCTCTGCACCGGGACCATTTTCTGGCGATCATCTCTTCCAACACCTCCGGCATCATCCGGAAAGCCCTGGAAGCCTATCATATCGATGGTTATTTCCAGGAAATTCTCGGGTCGGACACAGCCTACAGCAAACAGGAGAAAATCAATCTCGTGATGTATCTATTCGGAATCGCACAGGATCAGATCTACTATATCGGCGACACGGCGGGCGACATCAGGGAGGCCCGGAATGCCGGCGTGCACGCCGTGGCCGTAACCTGGGGCTGGCATCCCCGGGAGCGGATCATGGCCGCCCACCCCGATTTCATGGCGGACCACCCCGAGGATCTGCTCGCCTATCTGGAGAAGATGGCCGATGAATCGTTCGGTTTTCACATTCGTTGACCCCGACCGCTGCAACGGCTGCGGCCTCTGTGTGGAAATCTGTCCGTCGGACACCCTGTCCATGGTCGATGGGAAAGCCGTCGTCGCGGGAGAGCACTCCCTGTCCTGTGGCCAGTGCGCCGCTGTCTGTCCCGTCGGGGCAATCACCGTCACCAGTCTTGACCCGAACGCCCACGTCTTTGAAACCTTTCAGCTAAATACGACCTGGCTGCCCTGGGGAGAAACGGATCCGGGGGAATTGGTCCGGCTCATGGCCTCCCGCCGCTCCTGCCGACGCTACACCGACCGGCCCGTCGCCTTGGAGATCCTACGGGATCTCGTTAAGATCGGCGTGACCGCACCCTCCGGTACAAACAGCCAGCTCTGGACCTTTACTCTGGTTCCGAATCGTAATGAGATGATCGCCCTCGGCGAACAGATCGGGAATTTCTACCACCGGTTGAACCGGATTTCCGAGCGGGCCTGGCTGCGAACCCTCCTCAAGTGGTGCGGCAAGCCGGAACTGGATTTTTATTACCGGAACTATCACGACCGCATTGCCGACGCCCTGGAAGAATGGCGGCGGGACGGACGCGACCGGGTGTTTCACGGCGCCCCTTCTGGAATCATCGTAAGCTCCAGCCCCGGCGCATCCTGCCCGGCGGAGGACGCCCTTCTGGCCACCCAAAGTATCCTTTTGGGCGCCCATTCAATGG
>CAZTYA010000302.1:0-3108 GCA_964617255.1 uncultured Syntrophales bacterium | reverse complement strand
TGCGCCTTTTTACACATTTCCCGGGCAAAGGCCTCCGCATCTTGAAGGTCAGCGGCTGTGGGGTGCTCATGGGCGCTGTGGGCTTCGTCTGCCCACGCTTCATGCTGAAGCTGTTTTGCCAGCGCATCGATCAATTCGGGTTTTACCTTTCCACGGCACCCGAATGTTCCCATTAATTTTGTCTGCGTCGTCATACCCAAAGCGTCTTCCAATGCCTGTCTTGGAAATTTACCGCCCCTTAGTGATCCGTGCGTGGTAAAAAACGCCACTTTCTGATCCTTCGCCAGTTTCTTCAGGAAAGGTTTTGCCTTGGCCGGCACACTGTGCCCCTGGACTGGAAATCCACAAAAGATGAGTTCATATCCGATTGCAGCCAAACTTTCATCTATCGGTTTAATCTCTTTTTCACATTGAAGGGCATCGAATATTGCCCGAGCAACCTTTTCGGTATTTCCGGTCTGGGAAAAGTAAGCGACTAAAACCTTTTTCATCGTGATCTCCTTTGTGAAAATAATTTTGGGCCAAGCTAGCGTAGATTGAATTTAATTTCAAGACGGAAATCATGCCGGATGTTAAAACTGCAAACGCTTAAGATAAAGACAGGCCTGGAATCACCCATCTCAAATTCAGGGCAACAGCAAGGGTTGCCCCTACGTCGATGTGCCGTTATTCACCCACGGCAAGCCCTTCCTGAATCAGATCCAGAACGTGCTGTTTTTCTTCGGGAAACTTGTAGCCCTCGTAATCCTGGTGAAACAGCAGACCGCCACGC
Organism: uncultured Syntrophales bacterium; assembly: GCA_964617255.1. Lineage (GTDB taxonomy): Bacteria > Desulfobacterota > Syntrophia > Syntrophales > JAAYKM01 > JAAYKM01. The sequence continues at coordinate 2,336 of CAZTYA010000302.1, read as the reverse complement.
CGGTTCCGCCAGGAGTTCATCATGTGGTCAAAACAGACACGCGACGTCACATCCAGCCCCTCGATCGTCACGCGCAACTCTTCCAGGCGCTCATGGCGTGAACTGACTTTCAGCTTCCCCTGCGCAAGCTCCTCATAAATCGGCGTGCGGGAGCTTGGAACGAAAGGACGGGAGCGAATGTAGTGCGGGTTAATGGCGGTGAGGACACGCGCCGTGTCTTCCGCATGCTGCCGCCAGAGTTCCATGCCGGCCAGACCGGGCATCCAGTATTCGGAAAGCTGAAAACCCGCCTCCATGGCCTTTCTGCCGCCTTCAATCAGTTCGGCGCTCGTCACACCCTTGCGGATAACAGCCAGCACTTCATCATTCCCGGATTCCAGTCCGACATGGAGGCGATCAAGCCCGGCTTCCCGGATGGCCTTCAGTTCTTCCAGTTTTCTCTGGGCCAGCGTCTTGGACCGGGCATAGGAGGTGACCCTCTCCAGGGTTTTCAATGTTTGCCGCAGATGTTTGAGCACCTCGACCAGCTCAGTCGGCCGCATGATGACGGTGTTGGCGTCCTGCAGGAAGGCAGTCTTCCCTCCCGAAGCCTGCCAGTTGAAAACCGTGACAAAGCAGTAGTTGTCATAAAGGGAGGGCTCCGCCTGCAACAGGACACTGCCCACCTCCCGGGTGATCCGGCCGTCGTGGCCCATCTTGATCGAAACGGCGGCAAGTTCATCGCTTATCTGCTTTACGGCGTCGATATCCGCTTTGATGTCGCTGACGCTACGCAGCACAAAGGTCTCTCCCTTGTACATTTCGCAGAACGTGCATTTATTCCACGGGCAATTCTCGGTAATTCTCAAGAGCAGCGACGCGCTGCCGCCCTCGCTGGGTGGACGGTAAACCCCAATGGCAAACGACAGGTTTGCAATCTTCCTCGCGCTCTCCCGGTATGTATGGTTGCTTTTTAAAAACGCCATAAATTCCCCTTATTAATTTGTACTGGTTCAAGGCTCATTAACTCGTCAGAAAGTCTTCTAACAACACAAAAGGATTTATTGCAAGAAAAGGTCGCTGCCGGCATCGACGTATCATGCTAAGAATATGCTTTCTTCCGTACATGCCCGGCAACTTTTTTGCGCTGCTGCGGTAAAATAATACTCATTTCAACTTTGACAAGAAAAGCCGCTCCAGCTTGCAGAAATATTCACGCGGCAAACGCCAGGGCTGCCCCTACGTCAATGAACAGGTGGGCAATTGGCGGTGCAACGCCCGTCCGTCTGCCGGATTCCCTCCTGTTTTGGATTGCTTTGCCTTGCTCCTGCCGGAATTTCGCCTTGACAAACCCCACCCCTTGTGATTAAAAGAGCGGCTCAATAATTTGACGGGGCATTAAAATGAAATTAAATCTGACGGTAAAGAGCAATACAAAGCGAAAAAGAACGCACGGCTTTCTGGTGAGAATGGCGACCAAATCAGGGCGCCAGGTTTTGAATCGGCGACGGGCCAAAGGCAGAAAAAGACTGACCGTATAACCCTCCTGCCATGATCTCACGGCGGACAACCTTCATTCGGGTTATAACCACATCGCCTTTATGGGTTCTGAAACCTTCCGGAAAGCGGAGAAAATTCTCAAAAGAAAAGATTATCTGGCCATCCAGCAGCATGGCCTGCGGAGTTATACGAGAAATTTCGTCGTGGTGAAAAGCAGAAACGAAACAGGAGTGAATCGGCTGGGCATTTCAGTTTCCAAAAAGGCAGGCAGCGCAGTAAAACGGAATCGTCTCAAGCGTTTGATCAGAGAGTTCTTTCGACTTCACAAAAACACGATCACCGGTTCCCAGGATTTCATCATCATTACGAAAAAAGGAATCCCGCATACCTTGACCTATTGGGACGTCTGTCAGGAACTGAAAGACCATCTCATTACCAGAGCAGATGATCAATCATGTCATTAATTTGATCCTCGGCAAGCCGCTTATCGGTTTGGTCAGGATTTATCAGCTTTTTCTTTCGCCACTCTTTCCCCGGAGCTGCCGTTTTTATCCGTCCTGTTCAGAATATATGATTACGGCCATCAGGATGTACGGCCCTTTTATCGGAATGCTCAAAGGCTGCGCCAGGTTACTCCGTTGTCACCCCTTTCATCCCGGCGGCTATGACCCTGTGAAGTAGACCTCTTATTGGAGAAATCTTATGGAAAAAAGGACCCTTCTCGCCATCGCCCTTTCCGTTGTGGTGGTCTTCATTTATCAATTCTTTTTCGCACCGAAACCAACGCCCAAGCAACCGGCTAAGACGCCCAGCGCCATCGAAGCGCCCCAGCAGCAGGCAAAAACGTCCACACCGGC
>CAZTYA010000301.1:0-3111 GCA_964617255.1 uncultured Syntrophales bacterium | reverse complement strand
GCAACCCGAGAAATACCGTGCTGCTGAGCGATCCCAGCTATGCCCTGTACTGGCCCGTGACAAACGTCAGCGACGACTGGACGGCCGCCACGGACTACTTCACGATTGTCCGATGGAACGCGACGCTGAACACGTCGCAGAACGGGGATCCGAACATCCGCCTCATGGGAGGTACGACCGGCAACGAGGCCTACGGCATCATCCGGACGAACAAGTGGACGGATGCAGGCCCCTACACGGCTGCGACATTCCCGCCGGAGTTCGGTCTCCATGCCCTGGGGACGCTGGCGATCAACACCTACTTCGACGACATCGCCTTTTATCTCTTCGGGTCCCTGAGCGGAGGAGGGCAGACAGGCTTCTATCCCGGCATCGTCGAACAGTAACGCTGGGGGACCACAGAAAACTGATTGGCAAGATCAACGATCCACCGGTTCCAGTCTCGAAGTCGAACCTGATGAAATACCCTGCAATCGGTGAATCTCAATAAGAAGGGATCCGAAACAGGCTGGATCCCTTTTGTTATTCTTTAAACTTGTGTCAGCCGGACAGAACTTTAGTCACCACTCGCTCTCGGAAGGCTGGGCAATTGTTCCTTGACAACCTCAGTCCATCCGGATATATGGCGCCTCTTACCGGAAAGGATGTCCCCATCGTCTAGTGGCCTAGGACACCGGCCTTTCACGCCGGTAACCGGGGTTCGACTCCCCGTGGGGACGCCAAATATATCGGGGGGTTACTGATTCAGGTAATCCCCATTTTTATTTGGGTGTCCCTAAGGGTGTCCTTTTTTTCCAGAAGCCTCAAACCAACCGCCAAATCGTCGTCGATCTTCTTCAGGTAGATTTCCGTCGTCGTCTGTGTCTGGTGTCTCAGCAATCGCTGAAGCTTCTTGATGCTGACCCGGTGAATGTCGTTCAGGACCGAAGGGCCGTATTTCCTGAAGGCCTTGATCCCGAATGGCTTGACCCCGGCTCTTTTGCACACGCCTTTCATGAACCGGTTCCGGTGGGTGAACTTCTCGCCGGTCTCAGGATTCGTGAAGACGTAGGGCGAGCTTTTATCGCGGTGCTCCCACTGCCATTTGAGCGCCCGGTATAGCTCGGAGTCTTCTGGAAGGGGGAAGTAGTCGGCTTGCATGTCGCTGTGCAGCCTTTTTCTCGTCCACAACCGATACCACTTCTTTTCAAAATTGATATCTTCCCACGTCCAGTTCAGGATCTCGCCCCTACGGGCAAAGGTGAAATAGTAGCATTGAAGCATCACCCTGTCTTGCCCTTAGAACGGCCACACAGCTTGCGGAAAAGATTCCAGCTTGTCCAGACCCGACAGAAATGCGCCGGGCAGCACAGGACGGCTGAGTCAATTATCTGGTCAGAATCAAAGCAGCCAGCGAAAAGTAAGCGAGAATGGTACATATGTCAGCCAGGGCCAGTGTCAGGGGGCCGGAGGCCACATGCACATCGAGCTTGAGTTTGTGCAATAGCGTCGGAACACTGACGCCCACGAAGCAGGCAAAAATCAGCGATACCAGGATGCCCATAAAGATCACGAATCCCGCAGCGACGTCTTTCTTCCAGGCAATCGTTATAAAACCGACAATTAAGCCGCAGGCAAGGGCCATCAGAAAAACACGCGTCAATTCTCGGCCCAGCAGACTGAAATACCAGGCGTTTCCGCTATAGCTGTGATGCGTTTGGTACACAGTTATTGCCATCGTCTGCATGGCCACGCTTTCACCCAGCCCTAAAACCAGCGTCAGGAAAAACGCAAGGACAAGACTCTCGGCCAGTGTCGTCTCAAAAAGGCCCACCAGCAGTGCGCAGACGGTGCCGCTTGTTATCGTTGCCAGAAGCCAGGGAAACCGATGACGGAACACGCTCCAGGGCGACTTGAGGCGTGCCTCCGATATTTTCACACCGAGGGTGTCGAAGATGCTGTGCACCTGTTCCTGCTCCTCGATATCCAACATCTCATGAGTGAACGCGTTGATATCGATAACGCCGAGCATTCTTTTGTTTTCGTCGACAATGGGAAAGGCCAGATACCTGTGATCAACAAAATGCTGCAAAGCATCCCACAAAGTGGCGCTCTGAGGGATGGTGACTATATTCCTGGTCATGATTTCTTCCACCATGGTGTCAAGGGGGGAAGTCAGAAGTTTTCGTGTCTGGATGGTGCCTACCAGGCGCTCTTCCGCATCGTGAACATAAAAATACAGAATGGTTGAATCGGTCCGACTTGTACGAACGTACTCGAGCGCTTCAAGTATCGTTTCATGGGTATGAATGGACACGAAATCACGGTTGGCGTATTCCATGACCGAGGCATTCAGTTCCTTTGAACTAATGATGTTTTTCATCGCTTATCTTTTTCAGGCCGCTGAATGGGTCTCCGATTAAGAGTGAGACAATCTGCGTGGAACAGTTTTTTATACGTTTTTTTATAAGCCCCGCCCCTATAACTGCACGGGCGTTACGAATCCGGGAGGCTTGACGGCGACCACCGAGCACCTCAGCTGATCAAGGATGGTTTCGGCGGTGTTGCCGATGATAAGCCCTGCAATCCCAGTGCGCGAAATTGTCCCCATGACCACAAGATCAGCCTGCAATGTCGCCGCCAATTCTGGAATCATCCTTTTTGCCGGTCCTTTGGGCATATGGAAACTCGGTGAAAGGCTGTCGTAGGCATCGGTGCCGATCTGCTCGCGCAACAGGTCCGCCATTTGATGGAGCCTTTTCTGATGAAGAAGGTGTTGGTTCCTGACGTGGTCGGCGATACGGCCATGGGAAATATCACCGGTAAATTGCATCAAGGTTTCTGCATAGGCTTCCCAGGCATGGACCATGTGCAGCGACGCCTTATCCGCCAGCGCAATCAGGCCCGCCAGTTCAAGAATCTCCTGGTTCAGGGCCTTTGAAAATCCCATATCCTCCGGTGCCAGCGGATTGAAGTCGAGGGCCGCCAGTACGGTGGTGTAGCTGCCTTTCTCCATTGACCGCATGAGCCAGACCGGGCAGGGGCATTTGCGAAGCAGGTGCATGTCGTCGCTGCCAAACAATTTTTTCATGAAGTCCGGCTCTTCGGCATTTTTAATCACCAGATCGTGTC
>CAZTYA010000300.1:1873-3113 GCA_964617255.1 uncultured Syntrophales bacterium | reverse complement strand
GCAGACATCGCCGCCCTTTGTGCCTAAATCGTCCGTCAGATCGACCTCCACAATCCTCGGTTTCTTACCGACCAGCAGGCATTGATACGCCGTGCTGCGCACTTGGTTCTCGCCGCAACCTCCTCCGATGGAACCAAAAGTCGTGCCGTCCGCAAAAATAAGCATTTTTGCCCCAACCTCGCGGGGTGTCGATCCCTGCGTCTCAACAATCGTGGCCAGACATACAGGTGTGCCGTGGTCGGCAACCCCAGCTAATTTTTCAAATACTTCCCGGTCAGTCATAATCGGCGGATATTCCTTTTCTCAATAATCTTGCCTGCTCAGCCCCTCTTTTACGCACACAAATTAATTCTGCCAGAATGGATGTTGCAATCTCTTCGGGGGATTCGGCCCCAATGGGAAGACCGATCGGAGTGAACAGATCGGCCAATTTTTTCTCCTTGATTCCCTGCCGTTTAAGCATATCCACAACAAATCTCACTCTTCGTCCACTCCCGATCAACCCGACATAAGCCGCATCATTTTTTTTATTCAGGATTTCCGCCAGACACTCCGCGTCATGTTCATGCCCCCGGGTAATCACCACAACATAGGTGGATGAATTAACAGGAATATTTCTCAGGGTCGGCACAAAATCTTCAGTAATAACCTCACATCCGGGAAACCGCGCCGGATGGGCAAAGTCGGGACGATCATCAATGACAATGACGTGAAACCCTGCATCGGTGGCATATTTGGCCAGGGGTACGGCGATATGACCGGCCCCGCAGATAATGATCACGACATCCGATGTCAACACATCGAAGAATATTTTCATACCTTCAGGGCGCAGGTTAACAAGCTTTTTTCTTTTGTCCTTAAGCGCTTTCAAGGCCTCCTGACGCACCGCTTCCTCAATGGTCGTATCCGCTGCCAACGGACCGTCCATTTTACCATTGGCATAAATGATGGTTTTCATCCCCACCGGATAATCGGGCAGAGACGATTCAACCACCGTAGCCAGACAAAAACGCCCATCTCTGGCAAGTAATTTATGAATTTTATGTTCAACTTCCACAATATGCTCCTCAACTCAATCCTGACTGACCGGCGGCACCGGTGCTGTAAAGCAACCGATATTCATGCTTAAAAGCCGCATGCCGTCACGTGCGACTTCCACAAGATTTATACAGGCATAGTCCTGCTGAAGACGAAAAAGATGCGCTATCGGCATCCCAAGAACATGACAGAGAATAACCCG
>CAZTYA010000300.1:0-1773 GCA_964617255.1 uncultured Syntrophales bacterium | reverse complement strand
CTGGTTCAACGGTAAATCGATCTGGCCGATATAGCGTTTGATATCATCCTGACGACAATCGGCATGTCTGACCAGATAGATGGTCTTATGAGACGGCATGAATTCTTCTGTAGTCCTCGTGCCCCAAAAACACCTGTATCGAACAGCCGATGATCGATTCGATACATTCTTGAATCACCATGGCATCCCGCAAACGCCGCGCCACATGACCGCTGATTTCCGGATCATCGGCATAACGTTCCTGCGCTGTTTTGAACCGCTCCGGAAGAGAAACGACCTGGTCGCCCCGGACCAGTTTATCCGACAGGTAGAGAATCTCTCTTTCCCGAATCATCTGCCCTGCATCCAGAGTTATATCCATATGGGCCCCGACGACATCCGCCACGGCAGGAAATCCCCAATTGCGTATCATGTCGGCGCCTCTTTCGGCGTGACGGGGTTGCCCCTTGGCGATATCATGCAGAAGCCCCGCTGCCTTCAGAAGGTCAAGGTTCTGGCTGCATCCCGCATTGGTTAGTGCCTTTCCCAATTTAACCGCAACGTCGGCCACCGCTTGGCTGTGCTGCAATAAGCCCCGCTCCGCGTTAAACATGATCATCAGCGCCTGACATTCCATTTCCGACGGGGTATCGAAAGATTTTGCTTTATCTTTCATGATCCGGTAATCATTATCTTGATCCATATCCACCAGGATATTCTCATCGGGCACACACACTTCCATGGAACTTTCCTCCCTCATCGCAAGCAATGCTTTAAGTCCTCCGTTACCCGGCCAATGCAGAATGTCATCCACCAGACGCCCGGATATGAGAGGAGGATGTCCCCTTTCCGTCAGAAAACAGGGATAAACGACATCCGGTCCTTTTTGGTGAAATGCGTCTATCAGAGCCCTGACCGTGCTCGACCTAACCAGCGGAATATCAACAGGCAGAATAAAAAAGGCATCGACTGTGTCATCGAGCGTTTGCACCGCAGCCTGTACGGATGAAAACATGCCTTCCTGAAAACGGTTGTTTTTAATGCTGCGGACACCAAGTTCTGTTAAGACCGGCTCCAGATCGAAGGAACGGTAGCCGGTAACCACCCGTATCTCGTTTACACCGGCCTTTCGGAATAAAGTGACTGCATAGTCCAGGACAAACGTATCGCCCAGCGGGAGAAGCGGCTTAAACATGCCCATGCGGGAGGAAAACCCTGCGGCAAGAATGAAGGAAACCAAATTTTCTCCCGTCATTTTTCGATATCGGCAAGCAGATTATCGCTAACCGAATTTATTTTCATAACTTATTGATATGAATTAACAAGAGTCATTGAGGCCCCCCTCTAGGCAGGCCCCAATGACTCTTGGGTTTAATAGGTCATACCCTTATCCTTGATGGTCTTCAAAATAAGCTCCGGCGTAATCGGCGATTCCGTAAACTGGATGCCGATGGCGTTGTAAATGGCGTTGGCTGTGGCGCCGATGGGATTGACAAGACCCATTTCGCCGCAACTCTTGGCGCCGTAGGGACCAAGCGGATCGGGCTGCTCAACCAGAATGACCTTCATCGGCGGCAGGTCCGAGGGACCCAGCATCTTGTAGTCCGTAAAGTTGCTGTTCATGCAAAGGCCGTTCTTATCGTAATAGGTTTCTTCTGTCAGAACATTGCCTAACCCATGCTGGGCGCCGCCTTCCAACTGACCTTCGACACTTTTGGGATTGATGGCCCGGCCGATATCATAAGCCGTCACAAATTCCAGCAGCTTCACTTCACCGGTTTCCGTATCGACTTC
>CAZTYA010000299.1:1648-3121 GCA_964617255.1 uncultured Syntrophales bacterium | reverse complement strand
CGAGATGGGGGATGATCAATCTCAAATTCGGAAAAAGATCAGCGAACTGTACCGTGAAATCAAGTTCCTCCTCGAAGATAATCGGTTTCCCCGTTTTTTCCAGTTTTGCGACCAGCTCCGGCAATTCAGGGTCCCGCAAAACGTTGTAATTGGATTCCGTGTCCTGCCAGCCCCTCATCCAATGCCACTTGCCGCCGTAATATCCTTCGGGGATGGGTGAGAAATTCTCCCGGATGTAAAAATAAGGAATAAAATGGCTAATTTGTCTTGTTTCGGCAAGGAGCTGAACATTGACGTCGTTGGTCATGATAGCGGTCGAGGGAAAGGGTAGGATAATCACATGGGTTACTCCTGCTTCCTGCTGTTCCCTCAGGATCATCTGCGTCGTTACCTCCATGCCCAGGGTGATGGACGGGCCCCAATGCACATGACTGTCGACAATGTTTTTGTATTTTTGATGATTCATGATTTGTTTGTCTTTTTACATGTTTGCAAGAAATGTGGTGGTGAATTTCTTCATTATCTGTTTGCTTTGATTGATCTTCATCCGCGAACCTGTTGCCGATTTTTTCTTCAAGGTGAACGGGTGAAGTTTGCGGCATCTTACATTGGCCGGGGCATTTTCTCAATATGGAATATTTGTTGTAAATTAAACCCGGAACATTGGATCCCGTGAAAGGTATTCGAACGAATACGGCGCGGTCTCTGGATTTATTCTGCAATCTGGCGATGCAGTAAAGAATCATCTCTTTATTCGGGAAAGGCAGCGGATTCTTTGACAAAGACCTTTTGGCAATTCCGTATTTTCATGATATGGCTGCAAAAAGCAGGGGTTTTCCCCATGAAGATCAACTGAATGATTGTATAGATGAATTACCAGGATAAAACAAAAGAAGAGCTGATCCAGGAACTGAATAAGCTCCGTGAAATCGCCGAGAAAAGTGAAGAACGGTGGCGTTTTGCTCTGGAAGGAAGCGGTCAGGGTGTTTGGGATTGGAATATACAGACCAACGAGGTTTTCTTTTCCCGCTCCTGGAAGGAAATGCTGGGCTTCGAAGACCATGAGATGGAAAATTATCTGGACGCCTGGCACCGGCGTATCCATCCTGATGACCTTAGGCAGGTTTTAAACGAACTGGAAAGGCATGTGAAAGGCGAAACGTCGATTTATCGAGCAGAATATCGGATTCGCTGTAAAGACGGCTCGTACAAGTGGATTTCCGGCCGCGGCAAAATCATGACCCGGGGTGAAAAGGGGAAACCGGTGCGCATGGTCGGCGTACATATCGATATTACCGACCATGTGCGCCGTGAAGAGGCCCTGCGCGAATCGGAGAATAAATTCCGCGCTTTGGCGGAAAAATCGGACGTGGGCATTTTTCTGCTGCAAGAAAGGTCTTTTCGCTACATCAACCGAAAATTCGCAGACATACACGAATACAAGATCGAGGAGATTCTATACGATAAAAAACC
>CAZTYA010000299.1:0-1548 GCA_964617255.1 uncultured Syntrophales bacterium | reverse complement strand
GCAGGCGCAGAAAATGGAGGTCATCGGCCTCCTAACCGGTGGTATTGCGCACGATTACAACAATATTCTCACCAGCATTATTGGTTATGCCACCTTATTAAAGATGCGTATACCGGAGAAGGATAAAAATAGTGCCCATATCGCACATATTCTGGAATCCGCGGAAAAAGCGGCGGATCTGACCCGGAGCCTTCTCTCCTTGAGCAGGAAGCAACCGCTTCAGTTACAGAAACAAAAAATCAGCAAGACCATCAGGGAATCGGAGAAGTTGATCAAGAGTCTGCTCGTCGGAAAAATTAAATTTGAGGTGGCCATTCACGATGACGTCACAGTTATAGCGGATGCGACACAGATCAATGTGATGCTGATCAACTTGGCCAAGAACGCCCGGGAAGTCATGCCCAGGGGCGGGCGTTTTCGGATCGAAGTCAGGGCGGCGGAAATCGATGCAAAATTTATACAGCAATACGGCTACGGGAAGAACGGGAAATATGCGGAAATCACCGTATCCGACTCCGGAGTCGGCATGGATAAGGACACGCTGGTCAAGATCTTTCAGCCTTTTTATTTGGCTAAAACGGTGGGTGTGGCCTCGGGGCTTTCTCTTTCCACGGTGTATGCAATCGTAAAACAACACCACGGTTACATCAATGCCGACAGTGAACCCGGGAAAGGCACCACTTTCCGCATCTATCTGCCTGCTCAGGAGCCGTCTGCGGATAAACCGAAAGAGCCCGTGAGCGAGGTAAAGGCCGGCAAGGAAACCATTCTGCTGGCGGAGGATTATGACGAGGTCAGGTTTCTCCTTAAGGAAGTGCTTGAAAATTCGGGCTATCAGGTTGTTGAGGCCGCGGATGGCGAAGAGGCCATACAAAAGTTTGCCGGAATGCCGGATGAAATCGACCTTGCGGTTCTGGATGTCATGATGCCCAAAAGAAACGGCAAAGAGGTGTTTGACGCCATTCGACTCATCAAACCGGATATCAGGGTCCTCTTTGCCAGCGGTTATACGGGAGATGTCGCACTACTGGACGATATTCAGAAAAGCGATGCGGCGTTTCTATCCAAGCCTCTCAAGCCGGAAACATTTCTGATTAAGGTCCGGGAAATGCTGGACCGGACCTGAGAAACAGGGCATCGATCCATCCCCCAAAAGCATATTGATATGGGCAATTAGAAAAACCGGCCGTCGCCAAGCCTTTATCGTCTGCTTTGAATAAATCAAAAGGTTGCATTCTGTATCATTAATATCCATTCTCAGAAAATAAATGGATAGATTGTATGCGTCCGTTTTCGTTTATTCCACATCCCTGTCTTCGGGGTACATTTTAAAATAAAATCAATACAGGTACATACGGATGATTATCTGTTGTGGCACAGGTATTGCTGTTTTCCACAAGGCAGGATTTATTTTTTTGTTGCCCTGATGCCCTTCGGGTTGCAACGTCTTTTGTCTGTTCAGGGTTTCTTAATTTTTGCTTTTTTCTGCTTTCGGGAGTATCTGTGATGGGGCTTTTCTTGAAGATAGGATGTGATCGGTCTTTGGGG
>CAZTYA010000298.1:0-3177 GCA_964617255.1 uncultured Syntrophales bacterium | reverse complement strand
AGTCGTCAGACTGAAGACTGCTCAGGGCAAAATGAGCCGGCGAGAATTACGATTCATCAGAAAATACAGGAGCTTCTCTCTTGCCGCTTCATGCATGACAACCGAGGCAGGTCGATAAAAAAACCCCCTTATTTCGCCGGGGGACGATACAAGGGGGGAAAATCAGTTATGTTGTTTTGTTAACTTACTACTTCCTTGAGCCGCTTTATAATCTCCATCATGAACTTTTCTCTCTCCTTGAGGTTGTGGAGAAATTCCCTGCTGTCCGTGTCGGCCATTTCCATTTCGAGATCAGGCAGGTAACGTTCCAGAACAAGCAGCAGCTCGCGTTCTTCTTCGGGTGTCATCGTGATCCTTGACATGGCGTTTTCTCCTTTCGTCTTCATGAAGGTTGAATAAATCCGTATGACTTCCCCGCTTCCTTCAGTTATAAAATATACCTTCGGCTGGTCATTGTAAAGTCATCTTTCTCACCAAGATCATTCACATTCTTCCAGATATTGCTGTAGAGCTTTTCTGTCTCAGACATTTTTTTAATATTCTAAGCGGCTGATTGACATTTTCCACCCATTATGGGATTTTCAAAACAACCGATGATGGTATGGCAAGTTTTTTTCGCTGTTTCTTTAAGTATTTTTCACACGTCGTGCAAAAATATCGCCGGATAGCACATACGATAAAAAGACGCATGTATTCATATGCCTGAACATTACATGCACAGGAGGTATCGATCATGAGCGACAGAAGGGGCGAGAAGATCGGTTGGACCTACGGTTGGCTGGGCGGTTTTGTGTGGGTCGGCGCCCTGGCCGCTGTCTTTCTTTTTCAGACCAGATGGATGGAGGGTTTTGCCGGGTTCATTTTGCTGTGCGCCGCCATCTCGGCCATCGTCTTGCTTGCTCCGTGGCGGCATCCGTCGGTTCCTTACGGAAAGCTCCTGATTGTTCCCTACGGACTGTTTTTCGCATCGATTGTATGGGCTGTATGGGCATTCGGTGGTTTGAAAGCAGCCGGCATGGATTGGTGGTCTATGTTGTGGCTGATACCACTTCTCATACCCTTTGGGACGTTATCAAAGCGGCGTTGGAATGATTCAAAAGCCGAATTGGAAAATAATAAAGAGCTCTGTTAATTTTTCATCAATCATAAACAATCGAGGGGCATCATGATGCGGGAATGGATTTTCCTTGTTGTCGCCATCACTTGTGAAGTGTTTGCCACATCCACACTAAAATCCACGGAAGGATTCAGCCGTCTGTGGCCGACCGCTGCGGTTGTCGTCGGCTATACTTTGTCCTTCTATTTTCTGTCGCTCACCCTGAGGACGATTCCCGTGGGGGTCGCTTACGCGATCTGGTCGGGTCTGGGCACAATTTTGATCGTTCTGATCGCTTGGTTTGTCATGAAACAGAAACTGGATATCCCCGCCCTGGCAGGCATTTTTCTTATCGTTGCAGGCGTCATCATTCTGAACCTGTTTTCCAAATCCTCTGCACATTGAGGATACTGCATTTCTTAATCTGCAGGCGGGGAAAACGTTCTTTCCGGGATTTACATTTCCGTACCTACGTACAGACCGATTCTGTTTGGATTGCTTTTGCAGACACTTCAAACCAACAGTTCTTCCTGTTATCCAAACTCAGATTGTGGTATCAGAGGACTGGGTTAATCTTAATCAAGAAAACCATGGTTTAAGAAAGGATATCGATATCTCTATGAAAACAAGGTTTATTTTCCTCATCGGGCTGGTCCTTATCACATTTCTTATCGGCTGCCACAGAGCGCCTATCCTGCAGGAAAACATCCCGCAGACACCGAAACCCGAGCAGATAAACTACTCAAAACCGCTGCCTCCGGGAGAACTCGCCCTGCGAAAAATTACCGACCCCGCGGAGATACCCGACTTCACTGCCGCCTGCTATGACCTGTCCAATTTGAAGACAGCCGTCAACAATAGTCTGAATTATCTCAAGAAACCTTCCAGCAAACAGCATTACCCTTACGGGGAGATTTCGCATCAGCAGGTGGTGGACAGCCTGAAGGCATTCCTCGGACTCATCGATGCCGGGTATAAAGGGGCGGAACTCAATACCCGTATCCGAGAGCAGTTCGACGTCTATACGTCGGTCGGATGCGATGACAAAGGAACGGTGCTCTTCACCGGCTACTACACCCCGGAATTTGAAGGCTCACGGCAAGCAGGAGGCCGCTTCCAGTACCCCCTTTACAGTCAGCCTGAAGATCTGGTGAAAGATGAGCACGGCAATACCTTGGGCCGACGTACCGCCGATGGGATTGTTTCGTATCCAGCGCGCACCGAAATTGAAAGCTCCGGGATGCTGAAAGGCAAGGAAATCATGTGGCTGGCCGATCCGTTTGAAGTCTATCTCGTGCACGTGCAGGGTTCGGCCAAGATTCGGCAACCCGACGGCTCACGCATCGGTATCGGGTATGCCGCCAACAACGGTCACGAATATGAAAGCATCGCCCAAATGATGATTCAGGAAGGCAAAATTGCCAGAGACCAGATGAGCCTGTCCACAATGATGGCCTACTTCAAGGCCCAGCCGGAAGAGATGACGCATTATATCAACCAAAATCCACGCTTCGTCTTCTTCCGCACCGAAGACGGGCAACCCCGTGGAAGCATTAACGAACCTGTTACGGCTCTGCGTTCCATCGCCACCGACAAGTCCGTTTATCCGCGGGCCTGCATGACTTTTCTTTCCACGGCTCTGCCGCGTGCAAACGGCACCAAGGTGGTACAAAACCTTTATTCGGGTTTCGCCCTGGATCAGGATACGGGCGGTGCAATCCGGGCGCCGGGCCGCTGCGATGTCTATATGGGAGAAGGTGAGACGGCGGGAAAACTGGCCGGACAGACTTATCGGGAAGGACGCCTGTACTACCTGTTCATCAAGCCTGAATATCAGGGAGCTCCATCGGCAGTACAACCCTCCGCAGGACGGACAAAATAAAAAAAACCTTCTTGTTTATCGCAAAGGATAAACAGGACCTTCCCCAAAACCCGAAGAGCGCCTGAATTGTTTTATTCAGGCGCCCTTTTGCTTTTGGTATATTTAACGAATAATCCCCGTCTAGCGTATATGAGGATTGTTTATCAGGGGAACCTTTGTGACAGGTTGGTTTATTGTTGTGCTGGTGTTCGCCTGGTAC
>CAZTYA010000297.1:0-3182 GCA_964617255.1 uncultured Syntrophales bacterium | reverse complement strand
AATTCCAGATTCCTGTCTCGAAGAAATCAGCCGGATTCCCAAAGCTAAACTGATCAATCTTTCCAATCCGGTGGACACAGGCAACATTTACGATGCAATGGGTCAGCACAAGGCGCTCGACATGATTGCACGTGTTGACGCAGTCGACGGGGCGATCCTGTCCCAGTTCCATCCGGAGACGGGGGATTATTTCGAATATTATCCCGTGGAGGACCTCATCCGGGCCGTGGAGGAACTTTCCAGCGAAGTGGATAAGCCGATCGCCATTCACTTTCTCTGCAATCCGGACATGCGGGGAAAAATGAAAACCCTGACCGATACGCCGCTTTTTGACACCATCGAGGATGCGGTCTCCGCCATGAAATACCTCTGGCGATATCAGCTCCTGCTGCAGAAGCGGGAGCTGATCGGTACACGCCGGCCGGAGACGGAACAGGCGACAACGGCTTTCGAACCCGCAATTCACCCGGACCGGCAGGGATTTGAGCTCCTTTCCCGTTATCAGATACCCTGTGAAACACCTTTCTTCTCACACAGCGAAGAGGATGTCATGAGGGCCGCCGCAAGAATCGGTTATCCGGTTGTGATGAAGGCCATTTCGCCGGATTTTACGCATAAAAGCGCTGCCGGGGCCGTCATGCTTGGAATTGAAAATGAGGCTGAGCTGAGAGAAACGATGAGAAAGATGAAGGACAGGCTCGCTGCCCAAGGGGCAAGGCTGTCGGATTTTCTGCTTCAGAAGATGGTGCCGCCGGGGCCGGAAATTTTTCTGGGCGGAAAACAGGACCCGCATTACGGGCCGGTTCTGATCCTGGGGCAGGGTGGCTCGAAGGTGGAAAGCCATGACCGGTTTCTCACCGCACTGGCCCCGTTGTCTCCCGAAACGGCTGAAGACATGCTGAACCGGTTGGAAGGGAAAACATTGAACCTAGGTGATTGTCTGTCAGAATTGATCAGAATCCTGGTGAAGTTCTCAGAACTGCTCTGCGATAATCCGCATGTGGAAGAAATCGATCTCAATCCCCTGCGATTGCTGCCGGAGAAGGGAGAAATAAAGGCCCTGGACGTGCGGTTATTGCTTCAGAAGTGACAGCCGGAAAATGGCACTGCAATCTGCAACTTTTTTTCAGTTTTTTTATTATGGTTTTTTCCCGGGTGCGGATGCTGCCGGATTGCTTTTCCCCGGTTCGATGATGACGCCGGAAAACAGTATCGATATCGTGCGGTCGGCGACGCCCCGGACATCGAGACTCCCCTTGTCCTTGAACCAGCGATAAATCCAGTTGATCATACC
This sequence comes from uncultured Syntrophales bacterium, assembly GCA_964617255.1. Lineage (GTDB taxonomy): Bacteria > Desulfobacterota > Syntrophia > Syntrophales > JAAYKM01 > JAAYKM01. The sequence goes on along the minus strand of CAZTYA010000297.1, from coordinate 1,888 downwards.
AATAAGGGAAAACGTGATCAGAGGTATTTCGATGTCTTTGGCCTTTCCCTGTTCGACGAGCAGTTCGAACTGGCTGTGATAGAGATGGTAGATTTGTTTTTCCTTTTCTTTGATCAGCAGCCGCATTTTGGTTGGTAGCTTATCGTTATCCTCAACAAAGACTTTGACCGGCTTCTTTTTGCGCTCCATGATGGTAATGTGGAAGAAAATCATTTCCCGCAGCCGCTCTACGGGATCGGATACCCGGTTGATGATTTCCTCCAGACCGCCGATCAAGTCATCCGCGATGCTTTCGATGATGGAGAAGAGCAGATGATCCTTGCTTTTGAAATAATAATAAATAATGGGATTTTCGACCCCGGCTTTTTCCGAGATCTTCCGGATTGGAGTATTGCTGTAGCCGTACTGGTAGAAAAGATCCGTTGCCTTTTTTAGAATCCGTTCTTTTGTATTGGGACGGGCCATTAAAATCAAATCCTTCGAAATGGATTGAATACGTATTCCCGACTTTCAGAACACCGTGTAAAGACAGGGTGTACCGCTGACCGTTGAATGTTCGGGATCGGATGCCTTCTCTTTGTTATTTCTATATCATTAGAAGATTAAAATAGTCCATGATTGATCTGTCCCCCGTATTTATTTCGGGGACAGTATACTTGATTCCACAAAGTCGTCTGAAAGTCTGCTACTTGGTGGGTGGAATGCCGAAGTGTCTTTTAGATTTCTCGTCGCAGACGCTCCTCGAAACGACAAAACTCAATAGAAGAGACACCCCTGCCGGGAAACCCACCCTCACCCTGGCCCTCTCCCTGAGGGCGAGGGGACCTATTCTGTTTGGGGGTCATTTCGAACGCATGTGAGAAATCTTTTTTTGTCTTAAGATTTCTCGTCGCTTCACTCCTCGAATGACACAACTTAAGGGCAGGCATCAGCCAGACCCAGGCTCCTCGAAATGACAAGCGCATGCCTTGGTCATTCCGGTGAAGGCCGCCGGATGGGAAGCCGGTTATCGTCATGGTCACACCACATTTTTACAAAGCTCGCAACCACTCCGGCGTCAGGCGTACTTCTCCCCGCAGTGCCGTATCGATCAAATCTAGGGCCTTCTTTTTGCCGCTGGGCAGTTTTACCTTGATCGGAAGATAGTTGGAAGCGTGGTTTGAGAAGAAATATCCGCGGGTTAAATTGGTACAGGCAATCATTTCTCGGAGTTCCTGCAACAGCCCCGTTTGATCGGGAAGTTTGAAAGTCCCTTTTACAAAATCCTCATAAAGCGGCGTTTCGGGAATGAGCATGACCGTCAAAGCCCCGACAAAATCCGGGTCCATGGCGCTTAGAAGTTCAGCCGTCGCCCGGGCATGGCGTAGTGATGTCTCACGGCCGCCGATTCCAAGCAGAACCGTGACCCACACCTGGATGCCCGCTTCCTTTACTTTTCGCCCCATTTCAATGCAGGTCGCTGCGGTGGAACCTTTCCGGATAGCCGCTCTGATCTCATCGTCACCGGTCTCGACGCCGTAATGCAGGATGCTGAGGTTAAGGCGGCGCAGCTGCTCCAGCTCTTCCGGCGACTTCAGCTTGATGCTCTTGGCGTTTGCATAGGCGCCGACTCGCTTGACCTGTGGCAGCAGTGCCTTGATCTGTTCCAGAATCCACACCAACCGTTGCTGGGGAATAATCAGGGCATCGCCGTCCATGAGAAAGAGGCGATCTTCTCGCGGCATATGCCGGGCGGCATACCGGATATCGCTCATAATGATCTCGTCGTCTTTAATCTTGAAGCGTTTGTCACGATATGTGCCGCAAAAGGTGCATCGGTTGTGCGAACAACCGAGGGTCACCTGCAGGAGGATGCTGTCCGCCTCACTGGGCGGCCGGATACAATAAC
>CAZTYA010000296.1:0-3184 GCA_964617255.1 uncultured Syntrophales bacterium | reverse complement strand
GGCGCTGACGATCTACGACATGTGCAAGGCCGTCGACAAGGAGATGATTTTGACGGACATCATGCTCGTAAGAAAGTCAGGCGGCAAAAGCGGCCTGTTCGAGAGGAAAAGCTGACCATTCAGGACTTTCCGCAAGGCTGAAGATTATGGATACGCATTACTACAAAATCAAGCTTTCCTTTGCGATCCCTTTCGGCTTGGCGGTCTGCCTGCTTCTGGTTCTGTTGGTCATGTCCTTCTTTTATCGCCGGGCTGCAGCCGAGACCGTGGTCCTGGCGGTACTTTTGTGCGCCGCTTTACCGGTTCTTTTTGAAATATCGTACCGTCTGGTCACAACCGACGCCGTCGGCGTGACCATTAGAAAGTTCCTGCGGAGCCGGGCCATCCCCTGGGAAACCATCAGCCAGGTGGGGCTGGTCGTCGTGCGACGCAAGTCTTACCTGTTGTTGACCACCCGTAAGGGTTTTTATATTCTCTCCAATTCCTATGGAGACTTTATCCGTCTTGTCCGTGACATCACGGACCACGTGCCACCCGACCGGGTTGATGCGGAGGTCCGTCAGCAGTTGGAAGATCCGCTCATCAACCGTGGCGATGTCTTCTCCATTTGGCTCGCCGTGATTTTGATGCTTGGATTGATCGTGATGAAACTGTTTGGAGTGATCTAAAAACCTATTGTTAAAGGACATGTTATGGCTAAGAAGGACAGAAAGACCGAAATGGAACTGCAGGGCAGCACCGCGAAGGAAGACGCAGACTCACCCCTATCCATCATCGAAGACATTCTGCGCAAAGACCTCGAAAATGTCGCAACCGTCCTCAATTCCAAGGGAAACGGGAAAAGCACTCTTTACGATGACGTGATGACGATTGTCGACCGTAGTTTGTTCAAAATTGCCCTGAATCGATCCGGTCAGGTTAAGACCACCGCCGCGACTTATCTCGGGATCAATCGCAATACATTCCAGAAAAAAATGATCAAGCTGGGCATGAATGGCCGGGAAGGCTGATCCTCCGGGACCCGTGAAGAAGAATAAAATCTGCAGGCCCTGCGTCATGTTCGTCAGGGCCTGATTGCATGATAAAGATCATGAATCAATCCAAGCCTATAGAAGCGCTACGGCAAAAGGGTGTGGTCATCCCCCAACCCACTGCCGTCGATATCGGAATGGATGTCAATATCGCCTTCATTTCGGGCGAAGGCGTCGTGCTATACCCGGGCACCAAAATCTACGGACCCGACACGGTCATTTCCGCGGGGGTAAAACTCGGTTACGAAGGCCCTGTGACCATTGAAAACTGCCAACTGGGTCCAGGCGTCGAACTCAAGGGCGGCTTTTTCCGCGCCTCGGTCTTTCTTGAAGGCTGCAGTCTGGACAGCGGCGCCCATGTCCGGGAAGGATGCCTTTTGGAAGAAGAGGTAAAAACCGGACACACAGTCGGGCTGAAGCAGACGATCCTCTTTCCCTTTGTTACCCTGGGCAGTCTGATCAACTTCTGCGACTGCCTCATGGCCGGGGGAACGAACCGCAAAAACCACAGCGAAGTCGGCAGCAGTTACATCCATTTTAACTATACCCCTCAGCAGGACAAGGCCACGGCCTCTCTCATCGGCAGCGTCCCAGAGGGGGTCATGCTCCGTCAGAAACCCATTTTTCTGGGCGGACAGGGGGGCCTCGTCGGTCCGGCCCGGATCGGCTTCGGCACCGTCATCGCCGCAGGCGTCATCTACCGGGGAGACTGCCCGGAGGGTGAGACACTCATCACGGGCGTGCAACCCGACGCCCAGTCTAAGCCGTTCCATCACGGATTGTACGGTTCCATGGCGCGCCGTATTCATAACAACCTGTTCTACCTGGCCAACCTCCTGGCGCTCAAACAATGGTACGTCCATGTCCGGCGTCCGTTTTTCCGGGGCGACCCCCTGGCCGAAGCGCTGTATCGGGGTGCTCTGAATACCCTCGAAGCCGCCGTGCAGGAGCGGTTGAAGCGCCTGGACGATTTGGCCGGAAAAATGGAAGGCTCTCTTGCGCAGGTCGCACAACATCTGAAAGGTCAGGAGAAAAAACGGGCGATCCAGGAACAGGAAACTTTCCGGGATCGGTGGCCCGACATGCGGGCAATTTTCTCGTCAAATCTGGAGGAAACCCTGGGGGCGGACAATCGGCGCCGGTTTCTTGCCGCACGCGACCTCACCGCGACTTGCCAGGGGCAGTATCTGACGACAATCCGGGCCTTGACTCCCGAAGCAGTCACCTGCGGGGAGCGCTGGCTCAAGGAAATTGTGGACGGCATGGCAGATCGGAGCAGTGCCTTGCTGAGGGGAGAAATAAGTAAGACATGAAATTATTTGGATTTTTAACTAAATTCCTTTACTCGCTCAAACTATGGCATGGGTTTATCGGCGCCGATCCCGACCGCTGCCCACCGCGATCGCTGATCCTTTTTCCCTATTATCCGACGACTTTTTTCTGCGGTCTGGCGGGCATTTTAGCCGTCAAGGGTCCGGTTCCTGCCGCGAAAACAGACCAAATACAAACATTTGCCGCGCTCTACGACACCGTGAAGATCCTGCGCATCGCCGATGTACAGGCGGGGACGGTGCCCCTGGAAAGCTATCTCGATGGCGGCGTCCGTCTGGAGGAAATGTTCCGTCGGCTTCTGGATCTTAAAAGCGATGCTTTTTTCCGGGAACTCTGCTCCCACCCTGAAACCACAGCGAAACTGGCGTGTCTTGTGGAGGAAATGAAGGCTTTTTTGCTCCGGGAAGAAGCGGTCCTGGAAGAAGCGGCGGCCTTTTTCACGACGGACAGCCTGGAGAAAATCAACCGGTCCATGATCATTCTCCGGGATATCGTCTGGGCCCTGGAAAAAGATATTCTGGCAACCTTCAAGCAGATCAGGGATCTGGCCGGGGCAAACGGCGGTGCACCGGACACCGAATCGCTGGTAAAATACAAGAAGATCAACTTTCTCCTGAACTGCCTCAACCGTCTGGAGGTGCGCGGCCGAGATTCCGCGGGCATCCAGGTCTCCTTCACCACGTTTACGGGAAATGCTTTCCGTGAAATCATCCGCCGCCTCAAGGAAAAGAATCTTTTCGCGGAACTGACGAACCGCACCGAATCGGGCGATTTGTTGAACCATTCCATCGCCCTTCCCTGTTCCGTCACGGATTTGGAAT
>CAZTYA010000295.1:0-3201 GCA_964617255.1 uncultured Syntrophales bacterium | reverse complement strand
CCCGCGACCCTCAGCTTGGAAGGCTGACGCTCTAGCCACTGAGCTACTCCCGCTTCGCATCATATAAAATTACAATAACTCAACCATATAAATGGTGGAGGGGGGAGGATTCGAACCTCCGAAGGCGTCGCCGGCAGATTTACAGTCTGCTCCCTTTGACCGCTCGGGAACCCCTCCACTTTTGCCCACATCTGGAGCTGGCGATGGGACTCGAACCCGCAACCTGCTGATTACAAATCAGCTGCTCTACCTGTTGAGCTACGCCAGCCGCTATGTCTCTATCCCGTTTTAAAAGCCAACGTCATATTGCAGGCACACGTAAACGCCTAAATGAGAAATGCGGAATTTAGTTTGATTCATTTTCTTTGTCAAGAAAATTCTTTTAAAAAAATGAACATAGAAGATAAGACAAATCTACAGTACATGCGAAAAAGAAATCGCTTATTTTATCGAATTCGTTTTATAAGACAAACCATGTTGTCTTGTATTTCTATTGCTTTAAGGTCCAGGTCATCCCTTCCGGCGTATCATGCACTTCAATTCCCATTTCAGACAACTGCTTGCGAATCTGATCGGCCGCCGCCCATTCCGCCTTTTTTCTATGATCCTCCCTGGCCTGCAAAAGACGAGATGCCTCCGGAGTAAGGTTTTGTTCTTGAAAGGTCATCACGCCAAGAACGGAATCGATTTTCCTCATGGTTTCCAATACATGCTCCTTTTGTCCAACCTGAAGAAGGCCATTGATCAAGGGCGGATTTACGCGCTTCACAAAGTCAAACAGTGCAGCCAGGGCGCCGGAAATATTGAGATCATCGTCCATTTCATCGGAAAATTGCTTTTTAAGCTCATACAGATACTGGTCGGTATCCGGGTAGCCCATGCCATCCGAAGAACGTAAAAGCCTTTGGATGAAACCATTAAGCCTTCTCAAAGTATTTTTTGCCGTTTCAAGAGCACCCCAGCTAAAGCTCAGGGATTTTCGATAATGCAGGCTGAGCAGGAAAAAGCGGATTTCTTTCCCGGTGAAACCCTTTTTACCCAAATCGTCGATTGTCATGGTGTTGCCCAGCGACCTGGACATTTTCTTCCCATCCGCCATGACCAGTTCCGTATTCAACCAATAATTGGCCATCATTTTACCGGTCGCCGCTTTCCCGATCGCCATCACATTTTCACAATGGGGGAAAATAATATCGTTCCCGCTGGAATGGATATCAAACGTTTCGCCGAGGTGATCCAGGGAAATCGCCGCGCATTCCAGATGCCAGCTGGGCCGGACGCTACCCCAACGTGTTTGAAAATAAATACCCTTTTTGAGTTCACTCAGGGTTGTTCTTTTCAAAAGCGTAAAGTCTCCGGGACTATCCTTTTCATAATCATCAAGATCAACCGTGAGACCATGCTTAACCCGGCTCAGGTCAATATTCGAAAGGCGCCCATAGTCGTGAAGCTTCGATATATCAAAGTAAACCGACCGAAGCTTCTCATAAGCAAAGCCCTTTTCCACCAGTTTCTCAACGAGTTCAAGCATCTTGGGCACATTTTCACTGGCCCGGGGATACTCATCTCCTTTTTTGATGTTCAGAATATCCATGTCGCGGAGAAATGCTTCTGTATTTTTTTGTGTATATTCTGATAGATCCGTATTGGCCCGTTCAGCACCCTTGATAGAACGATCAGCCAAATCAATGATATTCATGACATGGCGCACCGGGTACCCTTTATATTCAAGGTAGCGTCGGATCAGGTCGGAAACAACAAACCGGCGGAGACTCCCGATATGGGGAATATCATGGACCGTCGGACCGCAGGAATGCATAAGGACCATCTGAGGATTGATCGGCCGAAAGAAAACCTTTTCACGGATTAAACTGTTGTAGAGTTTAAGGGTCGATTTCTCCTTGTCGGAAAACAACTCCGTACTTAAATAACGTTCGCCGCCATCGGGGCAAATCACGACGATCAACCCTTCACTCATCTCTTTCGCCTTTTGAAGCGCCACATGCATGGCCGCACCGGAACTCATTCCGACAAAAATTCCTTCTTCCTGAGCCATCCTGCGAGCCATGGCAAAGGCATCCTCATCAAGGATATTGACCTTTTCATCAAGTCGGTTTTTATCATAAATTCCGGGGCGATACGACTCTTTCATGTTTTTAAGCCCCTGGATTTTATGCTGCAGATAGGGTTCAACCCCAACAATCCGGATATTGCTGTTATATTCCTTCAACCTTCGGGAGATGCCCATGGCGGTCCCCGTCGTCCCCAGGGTGGTGACGACCATGGTCACAGCACCGTCGGTTTGACGCCAGATTTCTTCAGCCGTTCCATAGTAATGGGCCATGACATTATCATGGTTATTAAACTGGTCTGTACCGAAATAGAGATCAGGATTTTCCCGGATTCGCTGATAGGCCACTTCAATCGCCCCATCCGTACCCAGATTGGCGGGGGTATAATCCAGCTCGGCCCCGAGGGCCTTCAAAATGCGCTTTCTTTCTTCACTGGCAGACTCCGACATAATCACGCAAAGGCGATAGCCTTTGGCTGCGGCCACCATTGCCAAACCAATGCCGGTGTTTCCACTTGTGGCTTCGAGAATAATCTTATCCTTGGTCAGTTCACCTCGCTTCTCCGCTTGTTCAACCATGTACAGAGCAATCCGGTCTTTGATGGAACCTCCCGGATTAAAACTCTCCAGCTTTGCAAACACCCTGACTTTTTTATTGGGATTCAGATCCTGAATCTCTATCAAGGGCGTGTTGCCGATTGCGTCAGCGATATTTGAATAGGTGTTCTCCATGATGATGCATCCTGACAGGGATAAGAATTCATATCAACATATAAATTATAAAATACGGGATGGGTCATTCCAACCAACCCCTTTTTCTATTGAAGCCCTAGCTATCCAGTTTTACGGAAGGTATTTTAATAAACGCGATCCCCTCTTCTTTCAAGTACTCTTCCTCACTTTGCGTCGTTGTTCCTCGTATATTTCTCTCTTCTTCAAAACCTCGATGGATATTAACAGCGACCTCCGTGAAATGATCGCCCACATCTTCAAAATGATGTTCAACATAATTCTTCAGGAGATCGTAAGCCTTCTGCAGCGATAGCTCCCCGGGTTTCCTCTCGCGAGATCTGGGGAAAGAACCCTCTTTCCCGATATACATTACGGAAGAAGGTGCAATCTCATTGTGG
>CAZTYA010000294.1:0-3212 GCA_964617255.1 uncultured Syntrophales bacterium | reverse complement strand
AAGGCCACGGCGAGCGTGAGGACGAGTGGTGCCAGCCGGCGCTGGCGCAAGGCGCCCGTAAACGATCCTTTTTCGTGACCGAACAGTTCACTTTCAATGAGGGTATCGGGAATGGCGGCACAGTTGACCTGAATCAGGGGGCCCTTGCTACGGGGACTGTTCATGTGGATCGCCCGGGCAATCAGTTCTTTCCCCGTGCCGGTTTCACCCAGCACCAGAACTGTTGTGGTCGAATCCGCCACGTGCCGGATCAGGGCAAAGACCTCCTGCATTCCCTTGGAATGACCGATAATCTCAGTGGATATTGTTTTCCCCTGGTTGACGAGGCGCCGCAAGCGGCGGTTTTCCTCTTCCAGGGCCAGGATATGGACGGCCTTGGCAATCAGTTCCGCCACGGAGGACAAAACGGCCAGTTCCCGATCCAAGTCGGACACTTCTTTGGTCCCCTTGTCGGCGGATAGAATCCCCACAACGTTGGCATCGTAAATGATCGGTACGCAGAGAAAAGACAGCTCGTTACGGTTCAGGGCCCGGCGGGCGCCGGTGCGATCCAGGAAACGCGCTTCCTTCCCGAGGTTTGGGACCGCCATGGGGCGACCGGTCTGGGCCACCTTGCCGGTGATCCCCTCCCCCATGCGGTAGGAGATTTCCATACCTTCGAGGTTGATGCCATGAGCCACCTCCAACCAGGCCTCGCCGCTATCGCGGTCCAGGAGAGAGATCATGCCCCGCTGCATGCCCAGACGGCCTTTCATCTCCTGTAGAACCTGTTCGAGTTGGTCCCGCAGATCCCACGGCTGGGCCAACGCCCGGGCAATCGCGTGCAGGGCAGCCAGTTCCTCGTAATTATGCGTACTCACAATGATTCTCCATGCATTTTTTACTGATGGCTATAACACGAAACCGGCTTTTCAAACAATATGAAACAAAAATGAACCGTTTACCGACCCATCCTGCAACGACACAAAATGGTCAAAGCCCACTGTTGGCGACTTTTACCGTTCTGGTACGAAACTTGTAAACTACAAATCAAATCAACACTGACAGAGGTACACCATGCCGACATTTTCCCGCGTGAGCACCGGCGTTGAAGGGCTCGATGAAATCCTCAATTTCCTGCAGATGGGCGACAACGTGGTCATGCAGGTAGACGATATCGAAGCATACAAATCCTTCGTCCTGCCCTATGTCAGGACTGCCCTGGCCGCCCATCGGCGCGTCGTTTATATGCGCTTTTCCCATCACGAAGCCCTGCTGAAAAACACCGGACAGATCACCGTCTACAAGCTGAACGCCAACGCCGGCTTTGAATCCTTCTCCACCCAGGTCCACAATATCATCCGTCAGGAAGGTCGGGATGTCTTCTATGTCTTTGATTGCCTCTCTGATCTCTTGTTGGCTTGGGCGACAGACCTGATGGTCGGAAATTTCTTTGTCATTACATGCCCTTATCTGTTCGAGTTGAACACCGTCGCTTATTTCGCCCTGCTGCGGGGCCGTCATTCCTTCAAGACCGTCGCCCGGATTCGGGATACGACCCAGGTCCTGCTCGATGTTTACAATTACCAGGACAAGGTCTGTGTCCATCCCCTCAAGGTCTGGAACCGCTACTCGCCGACCATGTTCCTGCCCCACATCCGGGAAGGGGAAGAGTTCATCCCTTTGATGAGCAGTGTCGACGCCAGCAACCTCTTTTCTTTTCTCGCCCATAAAGGGTCCATGAACGCCGAGCGCCATCTGGATTACTGGGACCGTCTTTTTCTGCGGGCGCGGGAACTTCAGGAAGACGATGGGCCGGAAACCGCCGCCGAGAGACAGAAAATGGTCGAACAGCTTTCACGGGTCCTTTTGGGACGGGAAAAGCGGATGCTGTCGCTGGTCCGGAAATATTTTACGCTAAAGGATATTCTGGAAATTAAAGACCGCTTGATCGGTACGGGTTTTATCGGCGGGAAATCCCTGGGCATGCTCCTGTCGCGAAACATTCTTCAACGGGACAAATCTTTCAACTGGTCGGAACACCTTGAACTCCATGATTCCCACTATGTCGGCTCCGACGTCTTCTATTCCTACATGGTGCAAAACGGCTGGTGGAAACTGCTGATGGCCCAGAAGACCAAGGAGGGCTATTTCAAACGCGCCCGGGAATTGAAAGACGTCATGCTGAACGGGGTTTTTCCTTCGGAAGTCAAGGCACAGTTCCAGTTGATGCTCGAATATTACGGCCAGTCGCCCATCATCGTCCGGTCTTCCAGCCTTCTGGAGGACGCCTTCGGTAATGCCTTCGCCGGTAAATATGAAAGTTATTTCTGCGCCAACCAGGGCACACCGGAGGAGCGCTACGAGAATTTCGAAGAAGCCGTGCGAAAAATTTACGCCAGCACCATGAACGAAGACGCGTTGATCTATCGCTTCCAGCGGGGACTGGATCAGCACGACGAACAGATGGCGCTCCTGGTCCAGCGTGTCTCGGGAGCCTACCGGAAGCACTACTTCTTCCCTGAGATCGCCGGTGTCGGTCTTTCCTACAACACCTTTGTTTGGAAGCAGGGCATGGATCCCCGGGCGGGGATGCTGCGCATGGTCTTCGGTCTGGGCACCCGGGCCGTGAATCGCGTGGAAAACGACTACCCCCGCATCGTGGCCCTCGACGCCCCCCTGGTCAAGGCCCATCACGACCTGAACGACACCCGGCGCTTCTCCCAGCATGACGTGGATATGCTGAATCTGAATGAAAACCGCTTCGTTTCTCTGCCGCTTTCGGAAGTCCTGGAAGAAGGACTGGAAGCAAGAATGGAACTCCTGGGAATTCGGGACTTTGAATCCATGGAAAAAATGGCGGAAGCGGGGCGGCCGTTGAAAGATTACTGGATTCTGACCTTCGACGAACTCCTTTCCACGACGGAATTTCCTGAAATCATGTCCCGTATGCTCAAGAAACTGGAGGGGGTTTATGAATATCCCGTCGACATCGAATTCACGGCGAACTTCAACCTGGAAGGCAAACTGCAGGTGAACCTGCTCCAGTGCAGACCCTTCCAGACCAAGGGCCAGCAGACCCGGATGGTCATCCCGGAAGAAATTGAGGACCACCGCATTTTACTGCGCCAGGAGGGCAATTTCATGGGCGGGAGCGTCTCCCAACCCATCTCCCGCATCATCTACATCGATCCCCAGGGCTATTCCCGGCTTACCCTGTCCGGGAAATACGA
>CAZTYA010000293.1:0-3220 GCA_964617255.1 uncultured Syntrophales bacterium | reverse complement strand
GGCGGCAATCCGTATTGAAACGGCGGGATTCGCTCACATCATCAGCGCAGCGGCGCCGATTCTGTACGTGACGCTCATGGGGACGTCCCTGGCTTACTTCCTCTATTATTATGGACTGATGAACACTTCAGCCCAGCGGGGTGGCATGATTTTCTTTTTGAAACCGGTGCTGGCGAGTCTCCTGGCGGTCTGGATCCTCGGCGAGACCCTCAACCCCTACATGCTGGGAGGAATTGCCCTCATCCTTTCGTCTCTCTTCCTGGAACTTCCCCGGGAAATGCGACTCCGAAATCGCAGCGGCGCCTGACCGTCATTTCACCTAACTCTCGTGTTTCTTGATGTTCCGCTGGAAGATGATGCGCAGCCCTTCCAGGGTAAGCATGTCGTCTACCTCGTCAATCGTCCGGGATTCCGAGGCCACCACAACCGCGAGACCGCCCGTGGCAATGACGTAAGGGTTGGATTTGGCTTCTGCTTTCATGCGCTCCACAATACCGTCCACCAACCCCGCGTAACCGTAGATGATACCGGCCTGCATGCCGCTTATCGTGTCCTTGGCGATGATCAGTTTGGGTTTCGTGAACTCGACCCGCGGGAGTTTCGCCGCCCGCCTGAAAAGGGCCTCGCTGGATATGACGATACCGGGCGTGATGCACCCTCCCATGTATTCGCCTTTCGGCGAAATGTAGTCGAAGGTCGTCGCCGTCCCGAAATCGACGACGATCAGGTCCTTCTTGAATTTCTCGTAAGCGGCCACGGCGTTGACAATACGGTCCGCGCCGATTTCCCGCGGATTGTCGTAGAAAATCGGCATCCCCGTTTTCACGCCGGGTCCGACGATCAGGGGGGTTATCTGGAAGTATTTCTGACAGACCGGTTCCAGAATGTTCAGCATGGGCGGCACGACGCAGGAGATGATAATGTCCTCGATCTGCTTGGAACTGATATGGCTGGATTTATAGAGCGAATAAATCAGCATGCCGTATTCGTCGACCGTATGGTCGATAACTGTTCTGATGCGCCAGTCGTGAACCAGGACATCGCCGTCATAGACCCCCAGGACCGTATTGGTATTTCCCACATCAATAACCAGTAGCATGATTTCTCCTTCTATATATTCTTCATGATTTTACAGTTGAATGATCGAATCTATCCGTCCTTTTTGATCAGGAGGGAGATATCGGCCGCCTTGACCGAATGGGTGACGGCGCCGACGGATATGAGATCGACGCCTGTTGCCGCGATTTCCCCGACCGTTTCCAGGGAAACGTTGCCCGACGCCTCGAGGGGGACCTTGCCGCCGACCTGGGCCACCGCCTGTTTCATCTCCGGGATTGCCATGTTGTCCAGCATGATCACATCCGCGCCGCAGCGAAGGGCTTCCCGCACGTCGTCGAGATTGCGGCATTCCACTTCGATTTTCAAAAGATGATGCGCTTTTTGGCGACACCGGGCAACGGCCGCGCTGATGCCGCCCACGGCGTCGATATGGTTGTCCTTGATCAGAATCCCGTCGCACAAGCCGAAACGATGGTTATACCCACCGCCGACTGTCACGGCGTACTTGTCCAGGACACGAAATCCCGGCAGGGTTTTTCGCGTATCGACTATCTTCGCCCGGGTTCCTCTGACCGCTTCAACATAACGTCCGGTCGTGGTGGCAATACCGCACATACGCTGAAAAATATTCAGCGCAACCCGCTCCGCTCGAAGGATTTGGCCCAAATTTCCGTTGATTTCCGCAATGATTTTGCCCCTCGCCGCTTTTTCTCCGTCGTTCATCAACGCCTTAACTGCAAGCGCCGGATCAACGAGGTGGAAGACTTCGGCAAAAATCGCCAACCCCGCCAAAATCAGGCCATCCTTGGCCATGACCACAGCCGTACCCTGCTCACCACCCGAAAGGACGGATGTGGTGGTGACATCCCCCCACCCCAGGTCCTCCGCCAGGGCGTTTTCGATCAATGTTCGGATGTGTTGCTTTTCCATTTTCACTAATCTGATCAATATTATAGAGAAATCAGCCTTTGATTTCCTCAAATTTCCGGTACAGGTTTTCCAGGATTGTAAATTTATCGCGCAGGGTCTTATATTTCAACTCTTCCTTTTCGATTACCGCCGGCGCCGCCTTGTTGATAAAATCCTGATTGGCGAGTTTGTTCGCCACCTGCTTCAGATCTTTTTCCATCTTTGCCATTTCCTTCTGCAAACGGAGTTTTTCCGCGGAAATATCAACCACGCCTTCAAGAAAAACGAAGATTCGCATGGCGCCAACCACGCCCGCTGCCACGCCCTTGGGTTCGTCCATGTCTCCGGAGATCGTCAGTGCTTCCAGATTCGCCAGGTTGATGATATAATTGCGATCCCGGGACATCAAGGTCTTGATACCCGGGTCGGGAGCAGAGATGGTCACCGTGATTTTCCGGGAGGGCGGTACGTTCATTTCGCCCCGGATGTTGCGGATTTTCGTGATGACTTCCATCAGCAGCGACATTTCCTTCTCTGCCGACATATCCCTCGCGGTGTCCTCCGGTTTCGGGAAGGAGCTCATCATGACGGATGTCCCGTCATGGATGCATTTCTGCCAGATTTCCTCGGTGAGGAAGGGCATGAAAGGATGGAGCAACTGGAGGGACGTCTTCAAGACCATGTATAGCGTCTGCAGAACTGCTTCTTTCTGCCCATTCTCTTCCTTGCCGTAGAGAACGGGCTTGATCAGCTCCAGATACCAGTCGCAGAACTCATGCCATATGAACTGATAGATGCTGGCCGCGGCTTCGTTGAATCGGTACGCGTCAAGATGGCGGTTGATGTCGTCGATGGTCCTGTTCAGTCTGGCCCGTATCCAGCGATCCGGCAGGAGGCCGCTCCCTTCTCCGGGCTCATCGTATTTCCCGGCATAGCCGTCCAGGTTCATCATGGTGAAGCGTGTGGCATTCCAAATCTTATTGATGAAGAACTTGTAGCCCTCAATCCGCTCCTCCGACATGCGGACATCACGCCCCTGAGCGGTAAAGGCCGCCAGGGTAAAACGGAACGCATCGGCACCGTATTTGTCGATCATATGCAGGGGATCGATGATATTGCCCTTCGATTTGCTCATCTTGTCCCCTTTTTCATCCCGCACCAGGGCATGGAGATAAACATCCTTAAACGGCACATCTTTCATGTTGTACAACCCCATCATCATCATCCGGGCCACCCAGAAGAAAAGAATATC
>CAZTYA010000292.1:0-3222 GCA_964617255.1 uncultured Syntrophales bacterium | reverse complement strand
TGCAAGAATCAGATCAAATCGTTCCTGCATTTCTACGGCAAAGCGATTCCAGATGATGTCGTCTCCAGTCACTGGTCCCGCAGATATATTCAGGAATTGGAAAATATCCCCATGGAAGGACCGACCGGGATCATATCCCTGCAAACACTGCTGTCCGAATTGATTCATCTGCGGGACCTGATTGCCAAGATTAAGAGGGAGATCATCGCCTTATCTCGAAGTGAGGATTACCGGGAATCCGTACAGTGGTTGAAAACGATTCCCGGCATCAGCACCCTCGGCGCTATGACCTTGCTGACGGAACTGGTCGATATCGAGAGGTTCGCCTGTTTCAACCGCCTGGCCAGCTACGTGGGTTTTATCCCGAATATCCATGGCAGCGGTGAGAAAGAACGTCAAACCGGTTTAACCAACCGGAGAAATCCGACCCTGAGAGTCTTATTGATTGAGGCGGCCTGGGTTGCCGTGCGCAAAGATCCGGCCATGATGATGGCCTTCAACCGTCTTTGCATAAGAATGAAGAAAACCCGGGCTATTGTTCCTATCGCCAAAAAGTTGTTAAGGCGGGTCCGCTTTGTTCTGAAGAACCGGACGGCCTATCAACTAGCCGTCGTATAAACGAGAACCATTTATGGAGGACCGATCTTATTAATCTGTTCCTGTGGGTACCGTCATTGTCATTCTGCTGCGGGGTGATTAACCTCGACTGTTTGGCTCAGACTGCGGACCCACACCTTAAAAACCTGATTAAGCATTGCAGCAACCTGAAAAGGTCTGTCTGTTGATAGAAGATTGGTTTTAAGATCGCACCCCTATGGCGTTCTCTTAACTTTCTTTCCTTTTGAAAGAACAACCATCTATGTGATGACTTGACTTTTTTAACATAGAAGAATGACGTCATGACACAGTCTCTCGATCCGGAACCCATTTTCAGGAATTGACCGACCGGTAAAGTATCCCGTGTTAACTTTGCGAAAAGGAGGCGTTATGACAGAAAAAATTGGGCAAAAGCTTTCCTTTCTGGATCGTTATCTGACCCTGTGGATTTTCTTGGCCATGTTTATCGGCGTCATGGGGGGATATTTTTATCCCGGCATCCGGGATGTCATTAACCTCTTTCAGGTCGATACGACAAATATTCCTATCGCTATCGGATTGATTTTGATGATGTATCCGCCCCTGGCCAAGGTCAAATACGAAAAACTGGGAGAAGTCTTTCATAACGGACGGGTCCTTGCCTTATCTCTGGTCCAAAACTGGGTCATCGGTCCCATCCTGATGTTTCTCCTGGCGATCACTTTTCTGTCCGGATACTACCACTACATGGTGGGATTGATCCTTATCGGCCTCGCCCGATGCATCGCCATGGTCATTGTCTGGAACGATTTGGCCGAAGGGGATCGAGAGTACTGTGCAGGACTCGTGGCCTTCAATTCGATCTTTCAGGTTCTGTTCTTTTCTTTCTATGCCTGGATTTTTATTACGATTCTCCCGACCTGGCTCGGCATGAAGGGCTCCGTCGTCGATGTTTCCATCGGCCAGATTGCCCAAAGCGTCTTCATTTACCTGGGCATTCCCTTTATCGCCGGAATCATCACCCGATTCGTCTGCCTGAAAATCAAAGGCATCGAATGGTACGAAAAAAAGTTTATCCCGAAAATCAGCCCTATTACCCTGATCGCCCTGCTGTTTACAATTCTCGTCATGTTCTCCCTCAAAGGCGAATACATTGTCGAGCTGCCCCTTGATGTGGTTCGGATTGCGATTCCTCTGTGTATCTACTTCATCGCTATGTTCTTTGTCTCCTTTTTCCTGTCCATGAAGGTGGGCGCGACCTATGAAGAGTCCACAACCCTGAGCTTCACCGCTGCATCGAACAATTTCGAACTGGCCATTGCCGTGGCGGTAGCCGTTTTCGGCCTGAATTCCCAGGAAGCCTTTGCCTGCGTCATCGGACCGCTTTTGGAGGTGCCTGTCCTGATCGGCCTGGTGAACGTGGCCCTGTGGCTCAAACGGAAATACTTTCCCTTTGCCAAGGAAACGCCGACCGGAGTCTGTCATGTTACCTGCAGGCCTTGACAAAGCGCCCAAAACGGTGGATGCTCTTTGACGGAACCGATAAAATCATGATAGCAGTGGGCAAAATCAATCTTGAATCGATACATATAAAGGATCGACCATGTTTAGCTCCATCACCGCGTTGCAATCCGCCATGGGAAAAGCCAACTACGTTTGCGAACATTCCCTGGCCACGGCGATTTACCTCGCACAGAAACTTGGGAAGCCCCTCCTTTTAGAAGGTCAGGCCGGCGTCGGCAAGACGGAGGTGGCCAAAGTCCTGGCGGAAATTCTCCAAACCAGGTTGATCCGCCTTCAGTGCTATGACGGACTCGATTCCAGCCACGCCTTATACGAGTGGAATTATCCCCGGCAGATCCTCGCCATCAAGCTGGCCCAGGCCCAAGGTCATCTCCACTGTGCCACCGTGGAGGAAGAGATAGAAAAGGATATTTTCAGCAAAAAATTCCTATTATCGCGGCCACTTCTGGAGGCAATCACCTCGGAATCCGGTACCCCCGTTGTACTCCTCATCGATGAAATCGACCGGGCCGATGACGAATTCGAGGCTTTTCTCCTGGAGGTACTTTCCGATTTCCAAATCACGGTTCCGGAATTGGGCACAATCAAAGCCAAGGTGCTTCCTTATATTGTTGTGACGTCGAACGGAACGCGGGAACTCCACGACGCCCTCAAACGACGCTGCATTTATCACTGGATCGATTATCCCTCACCCGATCAGGAATTGGACATCGTGCTCAAGAAAGTCCCCGGTCTGCCCCGGAAACTTGCCCAACAGCTTGGCGCCTTTTCCCGGAAAATACAGAATCTGGATCTGATGAAGTCGCCCGGCATGGCCGAAACAATCGACTGGGCGCGAGCCCTCATTGAAATGAACAAGGACATCCTCGATGAAGAGACCTTTGATCAGGCATTGGCGATGATTTTAAAATACCGGGAACAGATGACGTGGTTCCATCAGATGATAAGGGCCACGCAAGGGACCGGCCGCAGGGATGCCGTTATATGTATGAAAGACGATGAGGGTCTGACCGAAGCCAATGGATCTCTGAACGAACATTCGTAATTTGAGATGACCATGGACGCCGACCACCATCACCATGAACAGCGGAAATCACTGAAAGACCTCCTTTTCGGCTTGGT
>CAZTYA010000291.1:1792-3263 GCA_964617255.1 uncultured Syntrophales bacterium | reverse complement strand
TTTGAATTTATTGGTTCATTTTTCAGGAATAAATAAAAAAAAGGAGATTCTATGAAGAAATTGATGACGGGCAATGAAGCGCTTGCACGCGGGGCTTATGAAGCCGGAGTGAAAGCAGCAACCGGATATCCGGGTACACCCAGTTCGGAAATACTGGAGAACATTGTCCAATATAAAGAAATCTACGCGGAGTGGTCCACGAATGAAAAGACGGCCACAGAAGCAGCAATCGGGGCAGCCTATGCCGGACGGCGGGCGATTACAACGATGAAACAGGTTGGCATGA
Organism: uncultured Syntrophales bacterium; assembly: GCA_964617255.1. GTDB lineage: Bacteria > Desulfobacterota > Syntrophia > Syntrophales > JAAYKM01 > JAAYKM01. Next base: position 2,977 of record CAZTYA010000291.1, on the reverse strand, counting down.
ATGTCGCTGCGGATGCCTTTTTCTTCGCAGTCTACACCGGAATGCGAGCCGGATTGATGATTATTGTCGCAGATGATCCGGGCATGTTCAGTTCACAAAATGAACAGGACAACCGTCATTATGCGCCATTCGCCAAGATGCCGATGCTCGAACCGGCTGACAGTCAGGAAGCGAAAGACTTTGTCAAAATCGCGATGGAAATGTCCGAAGAATGGGATGTTCCGGTTTTGTATCGAACTTGTATGCGGGTTGCTCATTCCGCTTCTCCGGTGGAACTGGGTGAACGGAATTGGGATGATGAAAAGATTCCTGAGAAATGGGTTCGAAATCAGGAAAAATATGTCTGTTCGGCAATGTTTGCTCAGAAGAAACGCCCCATGATCGAAGAACGGCTGATCAAACTGGTCGAGACCTCCAACAAGATCGCGATCAACCGCCTGGAGTGGGGAGATCGGAAACTGGGCATCATTGCCTCCGGACCGGTCTATCACTATGCCAGAGAGATCTTCCCGGATGCAACCTTTTTGAAACTGGGCATGACGTATCCGCTGCCGGAAGGGCTGATCCGTGAACTGGCTGCAGGTGTTGAAAAGGTGATGGTCATCGAAGAATTGGATCCCTTTATTGAGCAGCAAGTCAAAGCCATGGGCATTGATTGCATCGGCAAAGACATCTTCCCGCGATATGGCGAATTGCTGACCGGAGACATTGAGAAAGCCTGTGCCAAGGCCGGTATCATCCCCTGGGAAAAAGTCGCCGAACAGCGTGCTCTGACACCGCAGGGACTTCCGGGACGATCCCCCGTCTTATGTCCGGGCTGTCCGCATCGCAGCACGTTCTTCAATCTGGCCAAAATCAAAGACCTGATCATCGTCAGCGATATCGGCTGTTATAACCTGGGCGCATTGGCGCCTTTTCATGCGACCGATTTTATGGGTTCCATGGGGGCTGGTTTCGGTGTGGCGCACGGATTTGAAATCGGCGGCATCGAGAAAACGGGGCAGAAGATCATCGGTATCGTGGGCGATTCAACTTTCTTCCATAACGGTGTGACGCCGCTGTTGAATATGGTGCACAACGGCAGCAATGTGACGCTGATGGTATTGGACAATTCCACCACCGCCATGACCGGCCATCAGCCACACCCCGGCACCGGCCGGACCATGATGGGCGGCCAGTCGAAGC
>CAZTYA010000291.1:0-1782 GCA_964617255.1 uncultured Syntrophales bacterium | reverse complement strand
TGCCCACATTTTGCCATTGTTGGCAAAATCGGGGTGAAAGGCAAGCGCGTTGATATTGAGAAGCTGGTACGGGCGATCGGTGTCGAACATGTGCTCAAAGCGAACGCGTTTGATGTCAAATCGGTTGATGCAGCCATCAAAGAAGGGCTGAATCATGAGGGTCTGTCCTTCATTATTGTCGAAGGTCCGTGCTTCTTTGTCGGGAAAAACACCAAACCGGCTTTTACGGTGACACAAGACTGCAACGGATGCGGCACCTGTTTCAAACTGGGATGCTCTGCCATTGCCAGGTCGGAGATTGTGGATGAGAAGACCGGAAGGAAGAAGTCGTCGATCGATCCGGTGCTGTGTGTCGGCTGTACAATTTGCGCGCAGGTATGTCCACGCAAAGCAATTGTATCAACCCAGGCTGCATGAACGGAAAAGGACGGATGAAAATGGAAACAATCAACTTCTTAATTACCGGAGTAGGCGGACAGGGAACTGTCCTGGCAAGTGAAATTATGGCTGCGGTCGGTTTGGCAGCCGGATATGATGTCAAAAAGTCGGATCTGCTGGGTTTGTCCGTACGCGGCGGCGCCGTGCTGGGGCATGTGCGCTGGGGAGAAACAGTCTATTCACCGATCGTACCGGAAGGCCGCGTGGATTATCTCGTCGCTTTTGAACAATTGGAAGCGCTGCGTCATCTGGGACAGGTCAAATCAAGCGGAACCATTCTGGTCAATCAGCAGAAGATCTATCCGGTGCTGGTCTCCAGCGGTCTGGCAGAATACCCGTCCGATGAAGTCATTGAGACTTCTCTGAACCGCACGGCGAAAGCCATCTACAAGATCCCGGCAGTTGATCTGGCACTGGGCATCGGCAATTCCAAGGTTCTGAATATTGTGCTGCTGGGTGCGTTATCCTCGTTATTTGATATCGAGGCAGCAGTCTGGGAAAAAGTACTGGAAGAACGCGTTCCGAAAAAGTTCACCGAACTCAATATCCAGGCATTCCGTGAAGGCCGCAATTGGATGAAAGGAAAATAGATAATGCGTATTTGTGTGATTAACCCCAATTCTTCGACAAGTGTGACCAATCACTTGCGCGAAACACTGAATAAGATCCGCCGGCAAGACTGCGAATTGACGGTGATCTGTCCGGAACACGGGCCAGTCTCGATTGAATCGGCCTATGATGAAACGCTTGCCGCATATCACATCATGGATCTGGTCAAAAAAGCCAATGAAGACGGTTTTGATGCCATTATCATTGCCTGTTTCTCCGATCCCGGACTGGACGCGGCAAAAGAAATCTCCAAAATTCCGGTTATCGGCATTGAAGAATCCACGCTGCATGTGGCAGCCATGCTGGGTCATAAATTTTCCATCATGACCGGCATGAAACGCCGCGTTCCCACGCGTGAATGGCACACCGCTTTCCGCGGATTGTCTCAGTCCTATGCTGCTTCACCGGTGTTGGGCATGTCCGTGCTGGAAATGGATGCCGATCCCGCAAAAGCGAAAGCCCGCATTATTGAGCTGGCTCGCAAAACTGTAGAAGAAGACCGCGCTGAAGTGATTGTGCTGGGTTGTGCCGGACTTGCCGGATATGCGGAGGATATCGAACGGGAATTGGGTGTGATCGTTCTGGATCCCAGCTCAGTGGCTCTGAAAGTCGCTGAAGCGCTGGTGGATTTGGGCCTGCACCATAGCAAAGCCGGTCGCTTTTCTTACCCTCCGGTTAAAGAAATTAATTAAATAAATGCAAAGAGTCTTAATGTTATAAAAATTTGTTGAATTA
>CAZTYA010000290.1:0-3274 GCA_964617255.1 uncultured Syntrophales bacterium | reverse complement strand
TTCCCCTTGTTTTCGAAGTTGTGGGCAATCGTCTGGCGCAGCGTCACTTCGTCATTGTCGAGAAGCTCAAGTTTGAGTCTTGCGTTGTTCAGATTAAACGATTGCCAGGTGATGGTGTAGCGCATTCCCTTGTGGAAACCATCTCCCCGGCGGGGATAGGTAAACGAAAGTCCTTTTACACCCGAGGTTACGGGGGAGAGCGGATTAAGCTGACCGGAGGGAACCGTAAGGTTGAATTGCGGGCTCGATTTTGTAAGGGAGGGATTACTTGCAGTGATGACAATCCGGTAGTTTCTCCCATGCTCGGTGACTGCCCCGCCCAGATACTTTCCCGCCTCCCAGGTGTATTTGCCGTTTGAAACCGCCGCATTGGTCGTGATAGTTCCCACTTTATGCGGGCTGGGCAAATCGCCGTAAAGATCGATTCTCAAATACCCGGTGACGTGCGAGCTGGTCCAGGTAATGTCATGCTTGCTTTTAAGCGCCCAATTTTCACCGACAGCGGGTGATTTTACAAGCAATGTGTGCGACAAGCCGGTTGACGAGAGATCTTTAGCGGATGTTTTTGGCAAACCCGGCGAAGCGCATGGCCAAGCCAGGAAAATGACGAACACAGCCAATACAAAAAACAAGCCCCTTTCTTTCATAATCAAGCCTCCTTCCGACACGAATGATTTCCGTATTGTGTTTCCTTTGCAATGTTTCTAAATCTTCGCGGTTTGAGTGTTCAATGCCTTGAAACAAAAAAACCGTTCTCTTTTGAGTAACGGTTCTATATTCCTAATATTCATGTCACCACCCGGATATAAAGGGTTTGGCTGATATAACAATCTTCAAACGACACTTTTTTATGGCTATTCTTATGCGCCTACTTCTCTATGGAGTCAAGAGACCAATTAACACGGATTACGATTTGAAAGATTTTGTGCCTGTCGAGATTAGTGGGCGCTTCATTTCAGTAAGCTATATGCACGGTCATTTTAACACCTGCGGTCAAAATAACTTTTTCCGGCCTTTTCACCACTGGGGCTGGTTGCCGATACGGTGGCCCATGACTTCCCTGGTATCGCTGATGACGACAAAGGCGTTTGGATCGATCCGGTTGATCAATCGTTTCAGGCGGGACAGTTCACGGAATGTGATCACGGTGTAGAGGATATTGTTTTCCTGCCCGGAATAGCCGCCCCTGGCCTCGATGAACGTGACCCCACGGTCCAGCTTGCGCATGATGGTTTCGGCAATTTCTTCCCGGCGCGCAGAAATGATCAGGACGGCTTTCCGCTGACTGAGTCCCGTGACCACCAAGTCCATGAAATGGGCGGTAACGTAAATGAAAATCAGGGTATACAAAGCGCTTTCCAGTGAAAACAGGAGGGCGGCCATTGTCAGGACGGCGCCGTTGAAGGCCAGGATGGTGCTCCCCAGACGGATGGAAAACCGTTTCAGCAGTATCACCGACAGGATATCCGTGCCGCCGGCGGAGCCGGCTGAGCGCAGGATGACGCCCGATCCGATGCCGGTGAGTATGCCCGCGAAGAGCGCCCCGAGGAGTTTCTCCTGAATCGGAATGGGATAGTTAATCCATTCCAGAGCGGCCGAGAAGATAAAGGTGCCCGCGATGCTGTAATAGAGGAAGCGGGGTCCGACTTGTTTCCATCCGATCAGGTAAAGGGGGATGTTGAGTAGAAAGTACAACGTCCCGACCGATAACGCGGGGAAGAGGTAGTGAAGAATCAGGGCCAAACCGGTCAAGCCGCCGCTGACAAATCCCATGGGGATCAGGACGCCGTTGACCGCAACGGCGCAGATGATGCTGCCGGTGGCGATCAACCCGAGATTTCCGATTATCTCGCCGATGCGGTATCCTGTCACGATGCCCCGGAATTCTGAAGACATGATTTTCCCCCTGTTCAGATCTGTGACATACATCCGACCGCTGGTTCCGGCGGCGGTGTTTGAAAATTCGTGTGTCTATCGCCGGGCAAATACCTCTGCCTGTTCCAGTAATATCCGTTCGGGAATATGGACCGTCGAGGTCGGGAAGGCGACTTCCGCGCCATGGAAGACAATAATCTGGTAAGCCTTCATCAGCACATCTTCCTTGACCTGATGATATTCCACCCAGACCTTCGTTTTTGTATAGGCGTAGATGAAGAAGTCCAGCGAGGAGGCGCCGAAGGTATTGAAATTCACGATCAGGGTCTGCCCATGATCGATACCGGGATGATCGATCAGCATCTGCCTGATATCGTTCACGATTGCCAGGATTTTGTCGGCATCGTCGTAGCGTACGCCGATGGTTTCCAGAATCCGGCGATGGGTCATGCGCGACGGATTTTCCAGGGCAATGGTGGTGAAGGTGGAATTGGGCACGTAAAGCGGACGGTTTTCGAAGGTCCGGATCCGGGTGAGGCGCCAGCCGATATATTCCACCACGCCTTCGATGTTGCGATCCGGTGAGCGGATCCAGTCGCCCACGGCAAAGGGACGATCCAGAAAAATGGTCAAGCCGCCGAAAAAGTTGGAAAGGATGTCCTTGGCGGCAAAACCCACGGCGATGCCGCCGATGCCGCCGAAGGCCAGGACTCCGGAAATGCTGAAACCCAGGGTCTGCAGGATCACCAGGGCCGTCGTGATGAAAATCGAAATTCGCAGCAGTTTACCGATTGCATCCGCTGTGGTCGCATCGATGGGCTCCCCTTTCTTGCGGTGTATTGCCAGAATATTGTCGTGAACCTGACGGACGAGGTTGATGCAGAACCAGGCCAGGGCCAGGATAATACCAACCCGCACGGCAACATGGGCGACTTTCAAGAAAGCCGCTTCAGGCGCCATGAAATTCACGGCCACGGAGATGCCAATGATCCAGATTACGGCGCTCAGTGGTTTTCTCAATGCGATGAGGATGGCATCATCCCAGGGATTGTCGGTCAGCAGGGTTTTTTTCTGTAGTCGGGACAGAATTCTTTTCTGTATAAAATCAAGCAGCAGGGCGGAAAAAATAATCAGAAAAACAACAATCCACCGGTATTCGTGATGCCCGCCCAATAAATTTTCGATGTAGCCGTTCAGATCCATGATTCCTCCCATGCTCAGCGGTGTTACATGGGTTTATACCACACGTTCATGCTCTCAATGCAACCGCTAATATTGGTATTGTTGATCAATCGGCCCCCGAAGCGATAATCACGCTTGGCAAAGATGATGTTGATCCCCGCAGCAGCGGCGCGGGCGATCGTATAAGCAGTCCGGATTCCCTTTTGTCGTACTGCCG
>CAZTYA010000289.1:0-3277 GCA_964617255.1 uncultured Syntrophales bacterium | reverse complement strand
GGGTCAAATCTTTGATCTTGACAATTGTGGAGTTCCCGGGACATGGATATGTAATTGATGGAGTTCTATATACTGTCCCCTGAATTGACCAAAAATTTAATTTGCTTCACTTTTTATCGGTATGATATAACAGAATACCACTGAAGGAGGTTGATTATGGGAAAAACAAAAATAGCAATTACATTGGACGCCGAATTTATCTGTGAATTGGATAGACTGGTCGAAGAAAATTATTTTCAAAATCGCAGCCAAGCAATCCGTGATGCTGTGCGCGAAAAACTTGCCAGAATGAAGCGCAGTCGGCTATCTATCGAATGCGCAAAACTCGATCCGAGATTTGAAAAAGCCATGGCGGAAGAAGGATTAGCCGAGGACATGAGCCAATGGCCAGAATATTGAGAGGTGAAATTCGTTGGGCGGATTTGAATCCAGTGCGCGGTCATGAACAGGCAGGCTTACGCCCTGTGCTCATTCTGAGCCACGATATTTTTAATGAACGCTCAGGCACAGTTATAGCCGTGGCTATCACAAGCCAACCACAAAAAGCTGGATTCCCCTTAACCCTTGAACTGAAGTCTCCAAATTTACCCAAGAAATCATGGCTTAAAATTAGTCAAATCCGAACCCTGTCTATCGAAAGAATAGGGAAAGTCATTGGTAAAGCATCTCTAGAAGAGTTGAATCAGGCCATTGAAGGGCTGAATGAAATTATTGCGTAACAAAACCAATCCACCCGATCGCTACGCTCCATCTGATTTTTCTTATTGAACTCCGGGCAAGAACCCACCCACAAACAAGATTCCTCACCTGCGTTCGCAATGACGACAAAAAGCGATATTTCTCCTGGAGTCTATTCTGAGTGATAACGAAGGAGTCGAAATGACCCAAACTTCCAGCCTTGACAAATTCCAATTCGTTCACATTATAGGGACACGCGGGCTGCAGCAGCCTCCGCAATAATCGCAATCATATTATTAAGATAGACAGGAGTGGCTTATGGAAGGAAAGAAAGAAACCCGTCAATTCAAAACCGAAGTCCAGCAACTGATGAACATCATTATCAACTCCCTGTACTCCCACCGGGAGATTTTCCTCCGGGAACTGGTCTCCAACGCCTCGGACGCCATCGACAAGCTGCGGTTCAAGGCCCAGACCGACGCTGATATCCTGGGGACCGATACGGAATTCAAGATCAAGATCATCCCGAACAAGAAGAAACGGACCCTGGAGATCGCCGATAACGGCATCGGCATGACCTGGGACGAGGTCGTCGAAAATATCGGCACCATCGCCCAGAGCGGCACGGCCAATTTCCTGGAAGCGGCCGCGGCGGCAGGCAAACCGGAGATGTTGACACCGGAGCTGATCGGCCAGTTCGGTGTCGGTTTCTACAGCGCCTTCATCGTCGCCGACAAGGTCACCCTCATCACGAAGGCCGCCGGGTCGGACCAGGCCGTCAAGTGGGAATCCTCGGGCGACGGCTCCTACACCATCGAAGAAACGAAGAAGGAAGGCCGCGGCACATCGGTCATCCTGCACCTGAAGAAGGCGGAAAAGGACGAGCAGGACTTCACCGAGGAGTGGACCATTCGCCAGGTGATCAAGAAGCACTCCGACTTCGTCGCCTATCCCGTCTGCATGGACGTCGAGCGGACGGAACCCGTCCTGGGTGAAGACGGCAAACCCGACGGGGACAAGACCGAAAAGGTCGTCAAGGAAGAAACCCTCAATTCGATGAAGGCGATCTGGACCCGGGACAAGAAAGAGATCACCGACGAGGAATACAACGAATTCTACCAGCACATCAGCCACGACTGGACGCCGCCGCTGGCGCACCTGCACGTCAAGCTCGAGGGGGCGACAGAGTACAGCGCGCTCCTTTATATACCCGCCATGCCGCCCTTCGACCTCTTCTTCCGGGAAAGCAAACACGGGGTCCAGCTTTACAGCAAACGGGTCTTCATCATGGAGAACTGCAAGGAACTGATGCCGCCTTACCTGACCTTCATCAAGGGCGTGGTCGATGCCCCGGATCTGAACCTCAACGTCAGCCGCGAGATCCTCCAGCAGGACGTCCTGGTCAGGAATATCCGGAAAAACCTCGTCAAGAAGATCCTGGAACTGCTGGCGGGCATGGATAAGGAAAAGTACGACCAGTTCTTCAAGGCCTTCGGCCCCATCTTCAAGACGGGCGTTTCGACGGATTACGAGAACAAGGACAAAATCGCGAATCTGCTGCGTTATCAGACGACTCAGTCCGACGGCGCCCTCATCTCGCTCGCGGACTACGTAAACCGCATGAAGCCGGACCAGGAAGCGATATACTACATCACCGGGGAAAACATCACCGCCCTGAAAAACAGCCCCCACCTGGAGCAGTTGAAGGCCAAGGACTACGAAGTCATCCTCATGAACGACCCCATGGACGAATGGGTTGTCCGGGATCTCCATGAATTTGAGAAGAAGACCTTCAAGAGCGCCGAAAAGGGCGACCTCGATCTCGACAAGATCGACGACAAGAAGAAGGAAGAGTATGGACCCCTGTTCGGTTACATCAAGAGCCACCTGGAAGAGAAGGTAAAGGAGGTCAAGCCCTCCACCCACCTCAGGGATTCCGTCGCCTGTCTCTCCGGAGACGTGCAGGACATGAGCGCCTACCTGCAGAAGGTTCTTAAGGCCACAGGTCAGGAGGTTCCGCCGGAGAAGCGGGTCCTGGAAATCAACATGGACCATCCGCTCCTGGCCAAGATCAAGGCGCTCCATGAAGCCGACCAGGAATCCGCCGTCCTGAAGGACTACACGGACCTCCTGTTCGACTTGGCGGTCATCGCCGAGGGCGGGAAGGTCGCAAATCCCTCCCGGTTCAGCAAAATGATCGGGGATCTGATGGTCAGCGCCGAAAAGGGTTGACGAAACGCCAATCCGACCTGCCGTTAATAGACGTGATCTTTTTCCGTGGGGTTATAAAGCGAAAAGGAAATCGGTCAGCAGTGACGAGCCCGGAAAAAAGTAGGATTCCCATCTCCTGGCGGGAGGGTGGAAAATAAGATTCTGATACTTCTTTGTAGTCATTTGTCGTCCTGGACTTGATCCGGGACCCATTTGCAGGGCCTTATCTACTGGAAATGGATTCCGGGTCGGTGCCCGGAAGGACGCTTTCACCCCCACCCTAACCCTCCCCCGTCGAGGGGGAGGTGAACCTTATCGTTTTTTCAAGGTAATACTTTTTTGTGTTCAATCCGCTCTTTAGTGGACCAATGTGTTTATAAAGGGTAAT
>CAZTYA010000288.1:0-3288 GCA_964617255.1 uncultured Syntrophales bacterium | reverse complement strand
GTGATCTGCTCACCCAGCCACATGATGAAAGCCGTACCGGCCGTCAGGGTAAGCATCGTCATCAGACGGAACCCCCAACCGGGATCAATCACAATGGATACCCCCGTCGGTCCCGCCATATTTTCCAGGCCAACGGCAATACCGAAACCCTGGATGATACTCAATACAACCGTTCCGTAACGGGTATACTGTATGATCTTTTTCCGACCCGCCTCCCCTTCTTTGGAGAGTTTCTCCAGATGGGGTACCGCGATCGTGAGCAGCTGCAGGATAATCGATGCGCTGATGTAAGGCATGATCCCGAGCGCAAATACAGACAAATTGCTGAGGGCGCCTCCGGCAAACATATCAAAGAGCCCCAGGAGCGATCCTTTGGCCTGTTCAAAAAAAGCCGCCAGTGCCACCGTATCAATTCCCGGCGTCGGCACATGGGCTCCCACTCTGTAAACGGCCAGAAGACCAAAGGTGATAAGAATCCTTTTCTGCAGTTCCGGTATCTTTGATATATTCTTAAAGCCGTCTATCAATTACTCGACCTCTACGACGGATCCGCCGGCTGCCTCGATTTTTTCTTTTGCTCCCTTACTGATCATATCAACCTTTACCGTCAGGGGAACTTTGATTTCACCTTTACCCAGAATTTTAATCGCATCGCCTGTTTTCTTGATCAGACCGCTTTTCACAAGCAGTTCTGCATCCACCACGGCGTTCTGCTCAAAACGGTTTAGATTTTCGACGTTAACGGCGATGACTTCCTTTCGGAATAAGTTCCGAAATCCCCGCTTGGGAAGTCTGCGCGAAAGAGGCATCTGACCACCTTCAAAACCCGGCCGCACCTTCCCGCCGGATCTTGCCTTCTGGCCCTTGTGACCTTTTCCGGCCGTCCCGCCGTGACCTGATCCATCACCACGTCCGACTCGTTTGCGATTTTTGCGTGAACCATCTGGCGGTCTCAGTGTACCCAAATTCATATTTCTTTCCCCTCGATCTCTTCATATTTAACCAGATGACTGATTTTATTAATCATACCACGCACTTCAGCTCTGTCTTCAAGAACCACACTGCGATTCATCTTACCCAGACCAAGACCGCGAAGTACTTTCCGCTGTTTCTCCGGTCTTCCGACATAACTTTTTACCTGCGTGATCTTGAGCATCTTCACCACAACACACACCCCTTCCGTTCTAGATCTCCTCGATGGCCTTGCCTCGCTGCGCGGCAATCATTGCGGGTTCCTTCAACTGCTGAAGTCCGTCGATGGTCGCTTTAACTAGGTTATGGGGATTATGGGAACCCAAACACTTCGTCAGGATATTGTGAATCCCCGCAACCTCCAGAACCGCCCGGACCGCGCCGCCGGCAATCAAACCCGTTCCAGCCGAAGCGGGTTTCAGGAGAACCTTGCCCGCGCCGTAATGGCCGATCACTTCGTACGGAACTGTTTTATCCAGAACAGCGATTTTGGTCATGCTTTTCTTTGCCTGCTCCATTCCCTTGCGAATCGCCTCGGGCACTTCGTGGGCTTTTCCCAAGCCCGACCCGACCGAACCATTGCCGTCCCCAACGACAACGATTGCACTGAATCTGAATCTTCTTCCACCCTTCACGACTTTTGCCGTACGATTGATGGCAATCACCCTATCCAGGAGTTCATCTTCTCTTATATCTCTCTTATTCAAGGCCATTCCCTTCAGCGTAATTTATAATTTGCCCGTTAAAACTGTAAACCGCTCTCCCTTGCGCCTTCCGCAAGAGCTTTGACCCGCCCGTGATAGAGGAACCTGCCCCGGTCGAAAACCACCGTCGAGATCCCCAGCGACAGAAGCTTCGCGGAAACCGCCTTGCCCACAGCCTTGGCCACGTCGATCTTTTTCCCGCTAAGAGCCGCCTGATCCAGATCCTTGGACAACGTGGAAGCCTGCGCCAGCGTCTTCCCGACGTCATCCGCAATTGCCTGGACATAGATGTGCCGGTCGCTGCGAAAAACCGATAGTCTCGGTCTTTCCATCGTCCCCTGCACTTTGGACCGCACCCGTTTTGCCCGTTTATCCCTAACCTTTGCTATCCTTTTAGACGACAATTGCCTTACCCCTCTCTTTTTATGCTGCAACGCCTACTTGGCGCCAACGGTCTTCCCTTCTTTCCTGCGGACCACTTCACCAACATATTTTATCCCCTTGCCCTTATAGGGTTCGGGTTTCTTGACACTGCGAATTTCCGAGGCGACCCGGCCGACCAGTTCCTTATCGATCCCGGACACCACGATATTGACCAGCTTATCGACCTTCAGGGTGATGCCTGCCGGCACTTTATATTCCACCGGGGAAGAATATCCGACGGCCAGCTTTAAGACATTGTCCACCACTTCTGCACGATAACCGACACCGGAGATCTCAAGCCCCTTTTCATAACCGGAACTGACACCGGTCACCATATTTGCCACCAGCGTCCGGGTTAATCCTTGATTCTGATCAGATATGCGCGTTTCAGCGAGCTTTTTAATTTCAGCCTTGCCCGATTCGACGATTACATCCACCCCCTGGGGCAGAACCCGTGACAGGGTGCCTTTAGGGCCTTTTACCTCGACGGTCAATCCTTCCTTCTTGATTGTTACGCCGCTCGGTATCTCAATGTGTTTTTTCCCGATTCTTGACATGAAAAAATCACTCCATTTGCTGTGACTTGAACTCCCCGACTACCAAACGTTGCAGAGGACCTCGCCTCCGACGTTCATCGCCCGTGCTTCCTTGTCCGTCATGACACCTTTCGATGTCGTAATAATACTGACGCCATAACCGTTGAGCACCTTGGGAATCTCGTCCTTCCCCAGATAGACCCGGCGCCCCGGCCGGCTCACGCGCTGCAAATTACTGAACACGGGTTTCTTTCCGTCCGTGTACTTTAAATAAATCCGCAGCACATCATGGCCCTTCTCGTCCTTCTTCTGTTCAAAGCTGCTGATGTAGCCGCAATTGAGCAATACCTTCGCGATATCCTGATTCATCCGAGAAAGAAATACATCGACGCTCTTGAAATGCACCCGACTGGCATTCCTGATTCTCGTGATCATGTCCGCAATTGGATCCGTCATCCCCATATCTAATACTCCTTCGTCCTGCCTGTATCTACCAACTGGATTTTATAACCCCAGGAATTTCGCCTTTTAATGAAAGATTTCTCAAACAAAGTCTGCACATATCGAATTTTCTGTAATAAGCTCTCGATCTTCCGCAAAGGGGACAACGATTATATTCCCTTACCGAAAATTTCATTTCTCTTTTTGCCTTT
>CAZTYA010000287.1:0-3292 GCA_964617255.1 uncultured Syntrophales bacterium | reverse complement strand
AGCCCGCGTCGGACATGCGGACCCGGATTTTCGACGCCAGATCCTCCCAGAAGCGCGACGAAGTAATCATGACCGACGGGCCGACTTCCCGGAAATCGGAAAGGACCGTGTCAGGAAGTTCGGGAAAATTCATTGTCATGCCGGAGCAGATCGCCACGCCGAAACCCCACATCTGATCGACGATCCATGCCGGCGGGGCCATGGATAGCCAGTTGTCATTGTGGTTGATATTCAGCACCTCGGTCCACTGTCTCCCCATGGCGATAAAATTACGGTGGCTGAGCATGGCCAGCTTGGGGATGCCGGTGGTGCCGGAGGTTAGCATCATGACCGCCGTATCGTCGGGACGGCCTTTTTTCAGTTCTTTGGCAAAGAGTTCGGGGTTTTCCAGACCGGCCGCTTCCCCGACCCTGAGCAGTTCCTTGAAGCTGATAAGCAGGGGGTTGCCGTCATAGCCGTTCATCCCCGTGGGGTCGATGTAGATGATCTTCTTCAGGAAAGGAATTTTGGCCCGGCCGTCAAGGATCTTATCCGCCTGTTCCTGGTCCTGAACAAACACGTAAGGGGAACGCAGACGTCCTAAAACCGTGATGAGTTCCTCCGATGTGGCGGAGGTGAACAGGTTGACCGGAACGCCGCCCATGGCCTGAACGGCGAGCTGGCTGAACAGCCATTCGGCGTGGTTGTCGAGTATCAGGGATACGACCTGGCCCCGTTTCAATCCCAGGCTGTGAAGCCCCAGACCGGCCTGTTCCATGTGCCGCCGGTAGTCCTGCCAGTTCCAGGTCTCCCAGATCCCGTAGGCCTTCTCCCGGATGGCCACGCACGTCGCGTCGAATTTTTCCGCCTGTTCGCAGAGCAGTTGCGGCACGGTGTAGTTTTTCGTCATGTAAACAATTTACCCGTTTTTTGCCTTTTAGAGAAACCTTATAAAACAGTCATTTCGACCGTCGGGAGAAATCTTGCTTTTAACTGGTCAAGATTTCTCGTCGCTTGCGCTCCTCGAAATGACATAATACTACAGGACAACTCAATAATATTCGTGACCGGCAAATCAACAATCACGTTTTTTACGCATCGTCGCCCAGGTAGGCCTTGATCACTTCCGGATGATTCTGCACCTCCTGCGCCGTCCCTTCGGTCAGCTTTTCCCCGAAGTTAAGGACCATCACCCGCTTGGCGATGCTCATGACGATTGACATGTCGTGCTCAACCAGCACCATGGTCTGCCCCCAGACCCGGTTCAATTCCAGGAGAAACCGGACCATGTCCTCCTTTTCCTCCAGATTCATTCCTGCGAAGGGCTCATCAAGCACTAAAAGCGACGGCTCCATCGCAAGGGCGCGCCCCAGCTCCACCCGATTCTTGAGGCCGTAAGGCAGCGACCCGACAGGGGTTTTCCGGATGGGCTGCATTTCCAGGAAGTCGATCAACTCCTCGACCACCTGACGGTGGTACACCTCCTGCTTCCGGACACCCTTAGAAAACAGGCAGGCCATGGGCAGGGGGTATTTCATGTGTATATGGCGGGCCAAAAGCATGTTTGCCAGGACCGTCATGCCGGGGAAGAGTTCGATATTCTGAAAGGTCCGCCCGAGGCCGATCTTGACCAGGTCATGAGTCGGCAGCCGGGTGATGTCGTGGCCGTTGAAGGCAATGCGCCCCGTCTGCGGCCGGTAGTAACCGGTAATGCAGTTCATGAGGCTCGTTTTCCCGGCGCCGTTGGGGCCGATCACGGCGACCAGTTCCCCCGTATGCACCTGGAAATCGATATCCTTCAGCGCCACGACACCGCCGAAAGTCAGGGTGACGCCGGTAATGTCCAGCTCAGCCCGCTGCCTTTCGGCGGTCCGGTTCTTGTATATCGACGGTTCCCCGCGATAGGCTTTCATTTCCCTTTGCTTTTTCCTTGAATCAGTTTGATCTTCTCCTTACCCGGCACGTAGAAATTCGTGAGGGGTGTGAAGGAACCGTCCTCGCCGACCCGGACAATCCGCGCCGTAAAAGATGCGCCATGGTCCTTGGCCGTATAGGTGACCGGGGGAATCAGGCCCCAGAAATTCTCGTTCCGGAATGACTCCATGGCCTTATTGATGGTCTGGGGGTTGACGACCTTGTATTTTTCCTGGGCGCGCACGAAGGCCCTTTCCATGATCATGGCAATGCTGACGCCCTCCCAGTAGGCGGCGTCAAAATCATTGACCGTTTTGTACCGCTTCCAGAGTTCCTGCATGATTTTTATCCCCTGGGAATTATCGGCGGGCACGCCACCCGGGAACTGGATGGCCAGACGATCCTTGATGACGCCCTGGCCCAGCTTGAAGAAATCCGGGTCCGTCGAAGTCCAGGTCCCGAAGAACTGGGGCTTGTAATTGATACGATCGGCGTTCTTCAGGGCGGTGACGATGGTCGAAGGCAGGACCTGGAGAAAAACATATTCGACGCCCTTTGATTGCATGCGTAACAGTTCGGTTGAAAGATCGACGGTCTTGGGCGGAAATTCCTCTACGGCGACGATCTGGACGCCGATCTTCTTCGCGTACTCCTGGCTGGGCTGGTGGATGGACCGGCCATAAGCGTTGTTGTAAGTCAGCAGTCCGACTTTGGGTGCATTTTTCCCTTTGTGGATCGTGCGAATGTATTCCAGGATGGCGTAACAGTCCATCTTGTAGCTGCCGAAAGGCAGGTACATATAGCTGACGGGCTCCTGCAGGATTTCCCAGCTGGTGGAGAAGTTGATGGTGGGAATCTTGTACTGCTGGATGATGGGTTTGGCCGCGAGCCCTTCACCAGCGCCCCAGGTGGCGATCATGTCCACTTCATCCTGGACGGCAAATTTCCGGACCGCCGCCACGGCTTCCGGTACTTTGTAAGCCGTATCGACAAGGGTTACCTCGATTTTCCGGCCGCCAACGCCGCCTTTGGCTTCATTGACATAACGGAGGTAGTCCTGCAAACCCTTGGCATGGAACTTCCCCCAGGTGGAAGCGGGACCGGTCATGTTAATTGCGGCACCCACCTTGATATTTTTCGCCCAGAGTCCCCCCGGCAGCAACAGCCACATCAGACAGAGCAACATGGCCAAAAGAACGCTTTTCCCTAATCCTTTACCCATCTTAATTTCCTCCTCTCCTTGGTTTAAAGGTCCCGCGGGACCTCCCCGCCGTCGCTAAAAACAAAAAAGCCGCGGGCTGCTTCGGCTGCCCGCGGCTTGACTTTTCATTGTTTGAAGAAGTCAGGAGCCATACAGGCAGACCCCGGCGCTAAAGCTAAAGCTAAAAAACGCGAAAAA
>CAZTYA010000286.1:0-3299 GCA_964617255.1 uncultured Syntrophales bacterium | reverse complement strand
GAAGGCTGCATCGTCAGGATATTGCGCATCCGACCGCCGACCCGGGCCGGGACATGCACCGTCCGGCACAGCTCTTCCAGGAATGCGGCACAGGTGATTTCCAGGGACTGCTGACGGGGCATGCCGTCACGCTGGTGTGCAAGGGCCTCCGTCTCCAGCACGGGACCGAAGAACGCCGCCAGGAACAGCAGCGGAGACGGCGGCTTTTCTTCCCGGTACGACTGATCCAGATAATCCAGATTTGCCGCCAGCATCATCCGGTGGTTCCCATCTTGAGCAAGCCACCGGAAAAGTCCCGGGAAAAGCGGAGCCAGGAGCCCGCTTTTTTCCAGCCGATCAAACACCGGCCGGGCGGCGCCCAAAAGGAACAATTTCAGCATTTCCTCGTAAAGGCGTGCCGGTGATGCCCGGCAGATGGTCGGCGCCAGTTCGCAGAGGATATCCCATGTTGCCGGTTCGATTTTCAGATCGTGGGAGGCGGCAAAACGAACGGCACGGATCATGCGCACCGGGTCTTCCGTAAACCGGACCAGGGGGTCGCCAATAGGGCGCAGAAGCCCTGCTTTCAGGTCGGTCAACCCGGTTGTATAATCGATGACCGTCGCATCAGCAATGTTGTAGGCCAGGGCGTTAATGGTGAAGTCGCGGCGCAGGGCGTCTTCCTCGGGCGTTCCGAAGACGTTGTCCCGCAGCACCATGCCGTCCTCATTTTTCAGATGACGAGGATGGCGGCGGTGAAGATCATTTTCAACCACTTCCTCTGCACCCGCTTCGGCGTTTTCCTCTTCCTCGTCCGGTGCGGCCGCCCGGAATGTCGACACTTCAAGAATCTCATCCTGAAAATGGAGATGGGCCAGACGAAAACGACGGCCAATCAGACGGCAGTTACGAAAGAGTCGCTTGATCTGGTTGGGCGCAGCGTCCGTGGCGATATCAAAATCCTTGGGGGTCCGTTCCAGCAGGAGGTCACGGACACACCCCCCGACCAGATAGGCGACGAATCCGTGGTCGCGGAGCCGGTAGAGCGTCCGCAGGGCATTGGGACTGATCTGCCGGCGGGAGATATTGTGTTCTTTCCGGGGAATGATACGCGGCTGCATGTTTCCCCATATCACACCCGGGTGAAAAAAGGAATTCCCTCAGAGGGCAAGGAAATACAAAGCGCATCTGAAATGCAGAAATGGGTAGTGAACCCAACAACGCCCAGGCATGACCCTCTGCGGGCCATAACCAAAGACCCCTTTTTCCCACAATCATCCCATCCAAACGCAAATCATGACTTTCATAAAATTAAAGTATCCGCGGGCTATACCGATAAGAAGGTAAAATGAGCAATTTGATCATTTCCCTGTTGCATGCAGGGAACATCCGGCAGGAGTTTCGGGAAGTGATGCGGTTATGAATGTCATATTTATCAACCCGTTTTTGGAAAGCGCAGTGAAGGTTTTGTCCACGATGGCATTCATTAATCCTGTCCCGGGGAAGCCTTTTCTGCACCAGGATAAGGCGGCCTGCGGCGATGTGTCCGGCATCATCGGTCTGACGGGTATGGCGCGGGGCTCCATGGCAATCAGCTTCAGCACCGGGAGTATTCTTAAGATTGTCAAGAACATGCTGGGCGAAGACCACGATGCGATCAATCGCGACATCTGCGATGCCGTCGGGGAACTGACCAACATGGTATCGGGTGATGCCCGGAAACGGCTGGAACAGGAGGGCCTGAACATCGCGGCCTCCATACCGACCGTCATTGCCGGCCGGGATCACGTGATCACCCATATTCTGCCCGGTCCCAGTATTATCATCCCTTTCAATACCGAGGACGGTCCGTTTTACGTGGATGTTTGCCTGACTGAATAAATATAAAATCGGTGCAGAACCACCAGAGGAAAAGCGGACGGGAAGAATAACCAGCAGGATTAAAAAATAGATCAGAAAAATCGGAGAGATATCATCCGGGCATCCAAACGGGAATAACGGTTTTTCTATTCTTCTAAGCCTTTTCGTCCCACCGGGCCCGCCGCTTCAACCGTTCCAGATCGCAGACGACAACCGAACGGCCCACCGTTTTGACAATGCCCTTTTCCCGCATGCTGCGCAGTTCCTTATTCACGCTTTCACGGGTTGCCCCCACCATGCTGGCCAGCTCGCTCTGAGTCATTTCAATCCGGATCTCCCCCTCTTCACCGGCCTTGATCTGACGCTCCGCAAATTCGGAAAGCCGCCGGGCCAGACGCGAGGAAACGTTGAGGAAACAAGTTTCTTCAACAAACTTGTCCGTTTTGCGCAGACGGGCACACAAGGTGGAAAACAGGGCTTTGATGGCGGTGGAACTCTTCATGAGGATGGCAATAAAATCATCCTGGTAAAGGACATATAACTGACTGTCTTCGACGGCGACGGCATCGGCGGATCGGGTCATGCCGTCGAGCAGGGCCATGTCCCCGAACAATTCGCCACTGGAAAGGATAGACAAAATGACCTCGTCGCCCAGACGGGAGGTAACGCTGATCTTGATTTTACCGGAAACGATGAGATAGAGAGCGGTTCCCTGCTCGCCCTTGCGGAACAGGGTATCTCCCTTCTTGAGCGATTGCATCTTGACGACATCGGAAATTTTCTGCAGATCATCCTGACGAAAAGCACGAAAGAGCGGAACCTGCTGTAAGAAGGTCATGATTTTGTTCATTTTTTACCTCCACCACGATACTTCAGTGAAATGAATCGTCCCTGTTCAGGGTTAGCGTTATCCCGGACAACGAGACTGTGTCGCAATGTCATCCTGAGGCGGTAGCCGAAGGATCTCTTTCTTTTAACAGGATGAAATAATTAGATTCTTCGCTTCGCTCAGAATGACCACAAGCGTAAATGAGGCATTATGACACAGTCTCAACAGCCGGGCATACCCCCTGCATGACTTACCCCTTGTGATTTTCCTGTAACACGCATATAAATCTCTTTCAAGCAACAAATTCATCCAAGTTTTCAACGGTTGGACAAAAAAGACGACCATGCATGCCAAGCATATCAAGGGGGATCATTCACATGGACCAGCCGTCCTGTACGACAGATAAGGGTTGCAGTTACGACGAGGTGCCCTACGAGAGTCAACCGTTTTCTCAGAGTCACCCGGACCGGATGGCAACCATCGCCCATCTCTTCGGCATGTCGTCTCCCGCCGTCGATCACTGCCGCGTGCTGGAGCTGGGGTGCGCCGGAGGCGGTAACCTCACGCCCATGGCCCTTCAATTGCCCCGGAGTGAATTTGTCGGCATCGATTACGCACAGCGCCATGTCCA
>CAZTYA010000285.1:0-3310 GCA_964617255.1 uncultured Syntrophales bacterium | reverse complement strand
CCACGATTCCCTATGACCGGGATCATATCCACGAGGTCAACTACTACAAACATCACGGCATTTACGCCTACCGTCGGCATTTTCTGGAAACCTTTTCCCAACTTCCCCAGAGTCCTCTTGAGAAGCTGGAGGCACTGGAGCAGCTCCGGGCGCTGGAGTACGGCTACCGGATCAAGGTCGTGGAGACGGCCTACGATTCCGTCGAGGTCGATACCCCCGCCGAGCTGGCACGGGTCCGGGATATCATTTTAGGCGGCGGGGCATAAGGGCAGGGATTGGAGCAAATCGTTGTTTCGTAAGAATGGCAATGGTTTTCAAAAAGGTCATTTCGAGCAAATGCGACAAATCTTACGTCTTTAAAAAAGTTCAACCAAAAGATTTCTCCCTGCGGTCGAAATGACATGGGAATCGATTGCCGATAACCTAAACACTAAATCAACAGCAACGCCCATGGTCGACATCGAACACCTGAACCGTATACGCCTGGTCGAAAAGCCCCGGGGCCAGATGATCGTGGCCAATTGTCTGCTGACCCCCAACTATCGCCTCTTCGCCAAAGTCGACATTCAGATCGAGAATCTTGAAAAGATCCCACGCAACGAAAACGTCATCTTCGCCATGAACCACACGGACCGGTACAACTACTGGCCCTTTCAGTGGAAGCTCTGGGCGTTGAAAACATTCCCCTACACGACGGTCTGGGTCAAGGGCAAGTACTACCGCAATGCCCTTTTGGGGAAATTCCTTGATGCGTGCAATCTGATCCCCGTCCCGTCCATGGCGTATCTCATTGAAGAATTTTACAAGAAAAAATTCGGGGAACGGATCGACCCGGAGCTCTATCGGGACGTGAAGGATGTCATCGACGGGAAATACGACCAGGCCGGGACGTATCCGGAGAATGCCGCCCGGGTGTTTCGTGCGTGGGGGAATGATTTCGTCGAGTTTATCCGGGATTATTACGACCTGGTCATGGAGCGGGTGGCCGAACTCAGCCGTCAGGCCCTCTTTGACCGGGGCTTGAATTTGATCATCTTTCCCGAGGGCACCCGGTCCGTTCAACTGGCCGAGGGGAAAACGGGGCTTGCCCAGTTGGCCCTCTGGAGCCGGAAAAAAATCGTTCCCATCGGGTGTAACAACTCCGAACAAGTCTATCGAGGCCACCTGCCCTTCGCCCGGAGCGGACAAATCATCTATCGCGTCGGGGAGCCCCTGTCCATCGAAGACCGCCTGAAACCCTACCGGATCGACGCACCGTTCAAACTCTTCTCCAAAGAATCCCAGCGGAAATACCGGGATCAGTTCGAGGGGGTCACCAGCGCCGTCATGGCCAGTATTGGTCTGCTCCTTGATGAGCGGTACAGAAAATAAAAAAGACCTCTTTTCCCGGGGGGATGCAGTTTTTTGTCCTCAGCAATGCCTCCCCCTTGATTGTGTCATGCCGGATAGGACATAAAACAGCGTAAAAGGGATTATGGACTAATTGGCAATGGGTTGCGAAAGGGATCAAGCACCATGCGATACAAGGTTGAGCTGCTTGACTTGTCTGAGACCGGGGACAAAAGAGTATTTTTCTGGCTGGTTGTTTCTGCACAAAACGAGAACGAAGCCATCATGATGGTTCAAAAGGAATATGCGGCCAGATATCCTGATTCGCCTTTGCCTCCGCAAAAGTATTCCTGGATTTCATACCGAACATGTGAGGAAGATTGTTGGGGATGAGCAACCCGTCTGATTGAAAGCTTTCCGGGAAGGCGTTGATAGAGTTGAGCGACTAAATTTTGCAAAATATGTGCTGCTGAAAGATACAGAAAACACCTACGAGTCAACGACTCTTTTAAGTCTCTTTTGTGGTGATTATTTGAAAGACAGAACGAATAAACCATCCGAAGCACATTTTTCAGCTCATAATCAATAAGTTACTGATATCAGGAAAGCGACAATAGATAGGATCTCAGATTTTTATTTGTCTTGTTCAAACCCAGTTTTTTACGGATATTGTCTCGGTGAAACTCAATGGCACGAACAGACAAATTTAGAATGTTACTAATCTCCTTTGTCGATTTTCCGTCCCTGATGAAATTTGAAATTTGAATTTCCCGGGAGGTAAATTGCAAAGTTATCGATGCCAGCCGTCTGGCAAAGGGAGAGATAATGTTTTGCAGAGCATATTCCAAGGCACTTAAATAAGCATCTGCTTGTGTACCCAAAGAGTGAATTTTTAATTTATCAATGTGCGGGATGACAAGTTCATGCACATTAAACATAATGTTATCCTGAAGCGCTTCCTTGTCTTTTTCCCGACGATCAATAAGCACCCTTAAAGTCGTGTTGGTTTCCTCCAGGATAAGGGACTTTTTTCCCAGTTCTTCAGTCCTCTTCTCGACCATTTTCGCAAGGTTATCACGATGCTTTCGCAATTCTTCCTCCAACCGTTTCTGTTCTGTAATATCTACACCAGAGCCGCATACATATTTTCGACCGGTAGAATCTTTAATCAGAAATTTGGAATTAAGCCAAAAGCTTGTTGAGCCGTCTGTATTTAATGCTTTCTCAATCACTGTGCGGATTTGACCACCTTGCAGAACCGCAAGATCATTTTCGTGAAAAGCCATGGCAATCTCTGGAGGCCAGAGTTCAAAGTCAGTTTTTCCGTGCCAGTCTTCAATCTTGACGCCGAAGCGCTTTTCATAGGATTTGCTCAGATAAACATGACGACATTCTTCATCTTTTATCCAGCTAATACCCGGACTGTTGTCCATGAAGGCCCGGAATCTTTCTTCGGATTCCCTTAACGCAAATTCGGTCTTCTTCTGGTCGGTGATGTCACGGACGACCGACACAGAACCAATAATTTGACCATTGACGTCTCTAACAGGGTTGGAACTCACCTGACGATAACGCAGCTCGTCACCCGCTGGCGTCCGGATAATTTCATCCTGATTTCTTACGACCTCCCCCCTGAGGGCGCGTAAAGGTGGCGCATCCTCAACTGGCCGCGGAGTGCCATCGGGACAATACACTTCCAAGTTCTTAGCCAGATTTTCGATATCTACATCTTTCTTTGGATTGTTCAGACTGAACTCCAGAACAGCAGCTTGATTGGCCAGAGCGAACTCACCATTCACATTTGCAAACCAAACTTCGTCGCTCATGCTATTGATTAGCGCCGAAAGTCTGTCTCTCTCCTGTTGTGCAACGGCAGCCAATCTTTCCTTTTCTTCCTCGATCTGCTTTCTTGCGGTTATGTCGCGAACACTTGAACGATGCCCTATACAATGACCATTCTCATCATACATTGGACTGCACC
>CAZTYA010000284.1:0-3315 GCA_964617255.1 uncultured Syntrophales bacterium | reverse complement strand
ATTGGCGATACAAAAAAACAAATGGATTGAGAGATTTACAGCCTGGGGTTACGACAAACTGATTTTCATGAATTGTTCACCCTTGGAACATGGATTCCGGCGGGAATCCGGCGTAAATACGTATTTATTTGACCCGACGAGTATGGTATCAACAAGACAACCACCAAGATCCGACACGGACAACATTAAAGTCGGCACCCAACCAAAAAAGGAGGAAATGATGAAAAGCATTCTTACTGGTATCGCCATTGTCTTCATGTTTTCCACCGCTGTTTTTGCGGCGGATCCCGCGTCCACCCGAACCCTGCCTTCGACGATCAAACCTGATGTGATGCCGATTGTTTCCACTTGCTGCATCAGCGGCCATTACCTCGGGGTAAATGAGGATAAGCTCTGCACCGCCGGCGAAACACCGGGAAAAGGCAAGTTCACCATGGACATCACACAAGCGGCCAAATGCGGCGGCACATACACGGCAGTCGTAACGGACAGTGATGACGGTCATGTGACCAACTTTTCCGGAACGGTGACTGCAGGTCCATTACGCGGTTGCTGCACAATGTCCGGCAATTCCACCACCGGATCAGACAACATTAAAATCAAGGGAACCATCTGCAAGAAAGGCCTGAAATGGAAAGTGGAAAACGGTACGTTCAAAACCAACAAGTGCAGCGGCATTTGGAGTATACAACAACCGTAGTATCTTTTCTGAAAAGAAACATGATTCGTCTGCACATCTGCCGAACATGATCCTGACAAGGGGGAGCGGTACTTTACCCCCCCTTGTCTGATTTCCTCTTCTTCGCGAAACATGAAAAAGCGAAAAATTATCGTGGATGATCTGATGCAGCAAGGCTACATCTATTACCTGACGGAGCCGATGGGAGATCACTTTCACCTGGATTTCAAGCCGCAGTTGTCCCCCAGGGATATGCTGGCGCTGGGGGTCTTCGGTGGAAAGTACATGACGGATTGCCGTGGGGAATTTCCCCCGGACTGGTTCACCGGAGCAAAACTCTGCCATGAATTTCACGATCCGGGATTGAATTTCTTCGGTGTAAACGCCTCCCAGTCCTTGTCTTACTGGCGTGCCAAGGGCTGGATTTATGACGAAGATCCCCGCGGCTGGTTTCAGTGGTACTGCCGGTATTATATGGGACGCCGCGGCCCCGACGACATGCGCCAGATCAAACGCTGGCTGGCCATCAGACGCCATGTCGGTCAGTTACAAAAACACTGTCAACCAGGTGATTTCTCCTGTCGGAGAAAACAGCGGCAGATGCTGCTCCACTGGGCCTACGACAGTCGACACATATGATCCCCGAACTTCCTTATTTTAACAAAGCACCCTTTTAATCCCTTTTTCAAATCACGCGATTGCTTATCGTCAGCATATAATGCTAATAATTACTTTTAAAAAGGATAAAAGGATCCCCGGCATGGAATTCAAATACGGTCTTGATGAGCGCCCTCCTGTTTTGGACACCATCCTTTATGGTCTGCAATGGTTTGCCGTAGCCATTCCCATCATCATCGTCATTGGGAAAATCACGGGGGCCTTTCATTTTAACGCCATCGGCGATCAGATGGTTTACCTGCAGAAACTCACTTTCGTCATGGCGGTTGCGCTGCTCGTACAGCTTTTTGGCGGGCATCGCATGCCCCTGATTGTCGGTCCGTCTTCAATCCTGCTGGTCGGTATTATCGCCGGAGCCGGATACCCGGTCGCAACGATTTACACCGCAGTGCTTTGTGGCGGAATGGTTCTGACAATCGCCAGTGTAACCGGCTTACTCGGCCAATTAAAAAAACTCTTCAGCCCCAGAGTAGTCGCAGTCGTTCTGATTTTGATTGCGTTTACCCTGGCACCGACCATTCTGAACCTGATTACATCCGGTTCTGGTGAGGCAGGCGCTCTGGCTCAGATCGTCTTTTCCCTGATTCTTCTGTTCGGCATGTTTGTCGCACAGAGATTCCTCACCGGCATCTGGAAATCCACCCTGATCGTCTGGGCCATGATCAGCGGATCCCTCTTGTGGTTTTTGTTGTTCCCGGAGACCTTTCGAACAGAGCAAATTGGCTACGCCAGGCCGATATCCGGTTTTTTCAAAAATTTGACGCTAGAGTTCTCTTTCAATGCAGGTGTCATGATTTCTTTTCTGGTTTGCTATCTTGCCTTGTTCATCAACGATTTGGGCTCCATCCAGGCCATGAATGAGCTTTTGAAACCCTCCCGGCCGGAAGGGCGAATTAACAGGGGGATTTTTTTTACGGGTCTTTCCAATATGCTATCCGGCTTTCTGGGGGTGATCGGGCCGGTCAACTTTTCCCTTAGTCCCGGTGTGATTGCGGCCAGCGGCTGTGCATCCCGCATAACGATGATTCCCACCGCTGTTTTACTGCTCCTGTTATCATTTTCTCCCATCATGATCGGTTTTATCGCCACGGTTCCCTCTGTTGTGATCGGCGCAATCATGATCTATATCCTTGCATCGCAAATCGCGGCAGGATTGATGACGGCGTTTGAAGCAATCCATGAATTTAAGCTGGTTGACGGTCTGATCATTGGACTGCCGCTGATGCTGGGCACGATTATCGCCTTCCTGCCTGCGGCGGTTCTGAATGACTTTCCTTCCATCTTGCGTCCCATACTCGGCAATGGTTTTGTGGTTGGCATTACGGCAGCACTGGTGATGGATCATTTGATATTTAAAGAGAACTGACGCCTGCCTGGGAACAGGTCTCCTGCAATTGAACGAACTAAGTGGATCACTCCGCAAAGAGGCGCTTGAATATCTTGCCATTTAGATTACTGCGGTTTTAATCGCTGCTTTGCGGACAGGATTTTTTCACAAATCCTTTAGCAGCCTGTTTGCAGGGAGTTTCTTGAGTTCACTTTGAAAGGTTTGCAATGTCCCGCTTAAAGTTTCCCAGGCCTCCGTATGGGCAACGGGCAATGCATTAATTCCGTTTTGTTCGACCGCATCGATGACGTACTGAACCGTCAGTTTGTTGATGTCACATGCCGGCAAATAACCCGTTTCACCTTCCTTTTCTACTCCCGTACTGGAAATGATATGGCTTTTCTCCAGCGCAAACAGAATGTCGTTCAGCAGGCGAACGGGCATCTCGAGCTCCTGTGACAATTGACCGGCCGTGAGCGGCGGTTCTTCCCTGACAAATCTTCTGATCAGACAATGCGTAACCTGCAGCGAAAGCAGTATTTTGAACCGATGACTTGCCTGGAGTGCATCGGGCTCGAATTCGTACGTGTCCACATTCTGATGGGCAAAGGCTAATTCCGCGCCATAAAGG
>CAZTYA010000283.1:0-3368 GCA_964617255.1 uncultured Syntrophales bacterium | reverse complement strand
CCAGGACCGTCGGCATGGGATACAGGCAGTTGGCCCCGTCCAGTTGCTTTTTCATACAGACCTCCTGATTGATGGTTTCAAGAATACGGCAAACAAGATCGGTATTGTACATCACCCCTCTGTCCCTCCCCTTTAAAAGAACGGGAGGGACGGATTCTCCTGCGGGTAATGATACCACTTTGGATGGTGCAGGGGAATACAGCCTTTATTGGTTCGGTCTATTTGATAAGTTCCTGGGCGGCGGCTACCACGTCGTCGGTCGTAATCCCGAATTTCTCAAAGAGAACCGGAGAGGGCGCGCTGGCGCCGAACGTTTCCATGCCGACAATCTTTCCTTCCGTCCCCACATAATGTTCCCATCCGAGTTTTATTCCCGCCTCGACGGCCACCCGGGCTTTGATATCCGATGGCAGCACCTGCTCCCGGTAGGATGCCGGCTGGCGGTCGAAAAGCTCCCAACAAGGCAAAGAAACGACACGCACCCGCTTCCCCGCGACAGTCAGTTTATCCGCCGCCGCCAGGGCGATTTCCACTTCCGAACCCGTTCCGATCAGAATGATTTCCGGTTTGCCGTCATCCGCATCCTTCAGGATATACCCACCCTGCCGGAGACCATGCGCCGGAGCCAGCACCTCGCGGTTGAGCGCCGGGACATTCTGACGGGTCAGGACCAGGGCCGTGGGGCCGGACATATTCAACAGCGCTGTCCGCCAGGCTTCCACCGTTTCCGCCGCGTCGGCGGGGCGGATGACCGTCAGGTTCGGCATGACCCGCAGGCTCATCAGATGCTCCACAGGCTGATGGGTGGGGCCGTCTTCTCCCAAACCGATGCTGTCGTGGGTGAACACACAGATCACCCGCAGCCCCATGAGGGCCGCGAGGCGGATCGGAGGCCGCATGTAGTCGGCGAAGGTGAAAAACGTCGCCGTGTAGGGGATCAGACCGCCGTGGAGCGCCATACCCACCGCGATGGACCCCATGGCATGCTCCCGGACGCCGAAGTGGATGTTGCGCCCGCCGTATCCCCACTCCCCGCCGACCTTACCCTGTACCCCGTCCTGGGGGAGATCCGGCCG
Source organism: uncultured Syntrophales bacterium (assembly GCA_964617255.1). Lineage (GTDB taxonomy): Bacteria > Desulfobacterota > Syntrophia > Syntrophales > JAAYKM01 > JAAYKM01. Next base: position 2,292 of record CAZTYA010000283.1, on the reverse strand, counting down.
CTGGAAGTCGCCGTAGCCCTTCAGCCAGGTGAAGGTCGAGGGGTTGAGATCTGCCGACCCGCCGACTAATTCCGGTAATACCTTGGCGAGTTCCTGCATGATCCCCTCGCCGGTCTTCCGGGTCGCCGCCGGTTTCGTGTCGGGACCGAAAGCAGGCAGGATCGATTCCCAGTTCGCGGGCAGTTCGCCCTTGATCATGCGTTCAAATTCCAGTGCTTCAGCGCTGAAAGCGGCTTTGTACGCCGCGAAACGCATTTCCCAATCGGACTGAGCTGCCGCACCGTTGGCCACGGAAGTACGGTAATGACCAAGAACGGCTTCCGGGATGGCGAACGGCTCTGAAGGCCAGCCGAAGCGTGCCTTTGTTGCGGTCAGTTCGTCCACACCCAGGGGCGACCCATGCGCCTCCGATGTCCCTTCCTTGGTCGGGGCGCCGCAGCCGATAGTCGTGCAGACGGAAATAAAGGACGGCCGCCGGGCATCATTTTGGGCTTCCCGGATGGCCGCGTCCACGGCGTCGATATTGTTCCCCTCGTCCACATGAAGCACCTGCCAGCCGCAGGCAGCGAAACGGGCTTTGACGTCTTCCGTGAATGTCAGTGCCGTTGAACCTGCCAGAGACACATGGTTATTGTCATAGAGTACAATGAGCTTCCCGAGCCCCAGATGTCCCGCCAGCGCGCAGGCCTCGAAGGCGACGCCTTCCATGAGGTCGCCGTCGGACGCCATAGCATACGTATAATGATCCACGATGACGTTACCGGGACGATTGAACCGGGCCGCCAGATAAGCTTCGGCGATGGCCATGCCGACGGCATTGCTGATCCCCTGGCCCAAAGGACCTGTCGTCACTTCCGCACCCGGCGTATGGGGAAATTCCGGATGGCCGGGGGTCTTGCTCCCCCACTGGCGGAACACTTTGATATCGTCGAGACTCAGATCGTATCCCGTCAGGTACAGGAGCGAATAAAGGAGCATGGACGCATGACCCGCCGACAGGACAAAGCGGTCCCGGTCCGGCCATGCCGGATTTTGAGGATTATGCTTCAGGTGCCGCATCCAGAGGGCATAGGCCATCGCAGCGGCCCCCATGGGCATGCCCGGGTGACCGGATTTGGCCTTCTCAATGGCGTCGGCGGCCAGAAAACGGATGGAATTGATACACTGATCCTGAAAATCGGCTGAATGGTTCATGGGTTTCTCCTTGTGGGAAATCAATCATTTTGGGGCCGTATATACTCCATCGGAAACGGTTAAACAAGAATTTCTGCACAAGATGTGTGTTCTTTTTTCCGCCGACGACGGCAGATGCCGTCATGCCCCAGTTACTTGGTTTTCTTCCATTTCCTGCAAAAATGGTTTATAGAAAAGCCGTCTTCTGTTATACCTTGCCGCGAAAATGAAGGGGGAACGAACGATGGAGAAAACGACTCACACCTCAGACCTGGAAGGATTGACCCTGCTGGGCAGCAAAACCGAACCCATTCGGCAATTGGAGACCTTTCCCAATCACCATCCCGAACGGGATTACACGGTGACCATGGAAACAGAGGAATTCACGACCCTGTGCCCCCTGACAGGTCAGCCGGACTTTGCCAAAATTTCCATCCGCTATATCCCGGATCGGAAGATCCTCGAATCCAAATCTTTGAAGCTATACCTCTGGTCTTTCCGCGACCAGGGTTCCTTCCATGAACACCTGACAAATGTGATTCTCGATGACGTGGTCGCCGTTCTGGAACCCCGGTTCTGCAAGGTGACGGCGGATTTCGCCGTCCGCGGCGGCATTTCGATCACCGTCGAGGCGGAATACAACAAGTAGCCACACATCCGAAGGGGTCTCGCCAGGTCCTTCGTTTCCTTATTTTAATACAGTCAAACAAACACCGCTCAAGTTTTAGCGCAGACATCATCGGACGCACATTTCAGAGCTTGGCATTTCTGTTGGTAATTTTCCAGAAGAGTCCTGAGCCACGCGGGCAGTTCCCGTTTCTCGTAGGTGTCCATGTTCATGCTGACCGTGATATTCTTCCCCTCTGTAACCACTTCCTCCGGCTCCTGGGCGCGAAAAACATTGTAGCCCCAGGTGACGGATGTGCTGCCGATATTCAGTACACGCACTTCCACAAGCAGATGATCGCCGTAGCGCAACTTCCGGCGAAAATCCGCCTCCAGGTGTACCGTTGGAAACCCGATGCGGTGCTTCCGCAAGAGTGTTGAGTAATCGACACCCAGTTCCATGGTGAAGAAATCCTCCAGCGCCACGTGGAAATAGTGAACAAAACGGGGATA
>CAZTYA010000282.1:0-3374 GCA_964617255.1 uncultured Syntrophales bacterium | reverse complement strand
AGATAACGCCATTTGGTCAGGAGTTCACCGCCGGCTCGTTTTACATCGCCCTCCATCTTTTCAATATCCCGAAATAAGTTGTACTGCGTCGGGTTGCCGAGCCAGCCGAAGGTGTCTCTGCCTGCATCCGCCCAGGACGACGTGGAAAGGGCATGGATGTCAATGACCGGACAATCGCTGCTGTCCTTAAAAGTATCTGCAATGTCCGAAGGGTTTTGCATGATAATGTTCGACGCATCCATGAGCGCTTCGGGCAGATTGTTCCAGAATTCAAATATGCCCCGCTCTTTCCAGATATGTTCACCGATATGCTCAAAATCGTACCCGAGAATAACCGCTTCACCATCAATCCCGGCAATGTAGGCTGCATATTGGTCCGCGCGGATCGGCATATGAGGAAAGCGGAAGGCAATGTCATCACTCAGATCTCGATTGCGCGGTAAAACAATCATATTGGTGTCTTTGGCGCGAAAAACGGCGTTGGGAGAAATGGGGCGATTTCCCTGAGTGAACATATCATTTCGCTTCTCGCACAGCATCGCCACATAGCCCATATCCGCCACGACTTCGGCGATGTGATTGTTGTACATGAGTTCCGTATTGCGAAATGCGGTTGGGAATATACCGAATAATCTTCGAATTTTATCTCGATGCAGGCTGACCTGATCGCGGAATTCCTTTTTACGCGGATCTTCGTAAAGACTGCTCAATGAGTGGTAGTAAGTCTCTTCGAGATATTCGACCTGATGATGTTTTTCACCGGATTCGATGAGATTTTTTAGAGCCCGGATCACATCGGGTTTGTACTTTTCCGCCTGTTCGAGAAACGTACCGGACATGCTCAGGGTGATTTTAAATGAAGGGTAGGCCTGGATCAGTTCATTGAACATCGTCAGAGCAGGCAGGTAACATTTATCGGAGACTTTAAGAAAGACTTCTCGATTCATCTCTTCCCAGAGGAATCTGTCCCGGTCCGGATGAAGCCTCATGGGCTGATGGATCTGAAAATAAAGGGTTAATATCGGCATAGAACCTCGAGTTTGTTTTTCAAAAGCTGGTTATTGTGTAAAAAGCAACCGTTAATGCCATTCAATGATAATAAAAAATGCCGTTAAAAATGATAACCATGGAAATACGGCACGATGTTATGATAGTGACGCCATTTTAGACAGTTTGGAAATAATCTTCAACATGATATTTATCGACAATGAGAAAGAAAAAAAGAATCGGTCTGGCTCTCGGTAGCGGTTCGGCACGTGGATGGTCGCACATCGGCGTGATCAAATGCCTCCTGGAGGCAGGGATACCCATCAATCTTGTCTGTGGTTCATCCATGGGGGCTGTTGTGGGTGGCGCCTACGCCGCAGGTATTCTCAATGCTCTGGAAGATTTGGCCCGCGATTTTTCCTGGATTGATTTTCTCAAATTCATGGATGTCAGCTTATCACGACGGGGACTTTTGGAAGGCGACCGGATTACTGATTTTTTCCGCGAAAAAATATCAAACATACTGATTGAAGAACTTATCTTGCCCTACGGAGCCGTAGCTGTAGATCTGCATACGGGGAAGGAAGTCTGTTTCCGCAAGGGGCCTCTCCTGGACGCCATGCGGGCAAGTTTTTCCCTGCCGGGTCTTTTTACTCCCTTTCAAAGAGGACAACAATGGTTGATCGACGGCGGTTTGGTCAATCCGGTTCCGGTTTCCTTATGCCGTGCAATGGGCGCCGATATCGTTATCGCCGTCAATTTGAACGATGGTATTGTGGATAAGAATATATTTCGAAAAAACAGTCAAAACAACAAGGCGATTCAGGATAAGGTGATGGATGTCTTCCGGAGTGAATTTATCAGCAACAATTTTCCGTTCATTAAAATTGCCGATACTCCGCAAAAGGAAAAAACGCCGAATATGATCGAGGTCATGGCAAAATCCATCTATATCATGCAGGATCGAATTACCCGACAGAGACTGCTCGTCGATCGGCCCGATGTACTGATCTCACCCCCGCTATCCTGTATCGGTCTTCTCGAATTTCACAGGGCCAAAGAAACGATTGAAGCAGGATGGAATTCAACGAAAGAATTCCTGCCTGCCATTCTTGAACATCTTTCCTGAACGGATGGGATTGATGGATACTTCCGGGCACGAAAATTCGCGAGAATACGCCTCAAACAGGCGAATCAACGTTCACTATCCTCCTGCCCTGCCGATCGTCAAAAAGAAAGAAGAAATTCGTCAAGCCATCCGGGATAACCAGGTTGTCATCATCTGCGGTGAAACAGGCTCCGGTAAATCCACGCAGATTCCGAAAATCTGCCTGGAAGCGGGCAGAGGTATAAAAGGAAAAATTGCCTGCACCCAGCCCCGGCGAATTGCCGCCGTTAACATTGCCCATCGTATTTCCGAGGAGATGGGTGAAGCGATCGGCCGGACTGTCGGCTACAAAATACGGTTCGAGGAAAAACTAACCCGCCATTCCATCATAAAAATCATGACCGACGGCATGCTGTTGGCCGAAACACAGCAGGATCCATTGCTGCGGCAATACGACACCGTCATTGTCGACGAAGCCCATGAACGAAGCGTCAATATAGACTTTATTTTGGGAATTCTGCACACGCTGCTGAAGAAACGGAAAGATCTGAAAGTGATCATCACCTCCGCCACCCTGGACACGGAAAAATTTTCCCGGGCCTTTCATCATGCTCCTGTTATTGAAGTATCGGGACGCATGTACCAGGTTGTCGTCCGGTACCGCCCGATGGACAGGGATTTGGAAGAGAAAGGGGATTTAACTTATATCGATGCTGCCGTTGATGCTCTGGACAGCTTGCTCCATGAAGAACCGGAAGGGGATGTTCTGCTGTTCATGCCGACCGAACAGGATATCCGTGAGTGCTGCGAAATCCTGAGGGGACGTAATTTTCCGCGCGCTCAGATTATGCCTTTGTATGCCCGTCTTCCCTGGACAGACCAGAGAAAGGTTTTCCAGACGGCTGAAAGAAAGATTATTGTTGCGACCAATATTGCGGAAACATCCTTGACCATTCCGGGGATTCGCTTCGTTGTCGATACCGGATTGGCCAGAGTCCTGAGCTATAACCCCAGAACCGGGACAACCAGTTTGCCGATTCTACCCATTTCCCAAAGCAGTGCAAATCAGAGGAAAGGGCGATGCGGACGCGTTGAAAACGGTGTCTGCATAAGACTGTACAGCGAGGCCGATTATCTCACCCGAGCGGAATTTAATACCCCGGAAATACTTCGCGCCAGCCTGGCCGGGGTTGTTCTCAGGATGCTTTACCTCAGGCTGCCGGATATTCATATATTCCCTTTCATCGACAAGCCCTCGGGCAAGGCAATCCGGAATGGA
>CAZTYA010000281.1:0-3388 GCA_964617255.1 uncultured Syntrophales bacterium | reverse complement strand
TCAGGCTTTTTTCTTTGCCCATCAGCGGGATCAGCAAGAATCCCGCCAAGAAAGACCCCAGAACCGCCCCCAGCGTATTGATCATGTACGCAAACCCCAATGATTTTCCAACCATCGAAACCGACTGGGTGTAGATTTTCCCGACCAGGGGAAATGTGGCGCCCAGGCATAGGGTTGGTAAAATCATGAAACAGAATAGAATGATGGCCTTGAACAGATTAAGCAGGGCAAAATTGTCCTTGAACGAAAAAATCAGTTTGGCAAAAAACAACTGGCTGTTCCCGAACAACTGGCTCACCAGCAACACAAAGATGGCGGACGCCACCTGAGTATTGATCAAAAGCCAGATCGGGGCTTTGACGCGATCGGCAAGCCAGCCGAAAATCATGCTTCCCAGGGCAAGATTCAGAATGAATGCAATCAAGACAATCGTAAAGGAGTACGTCGTCGGCCCCACAATCAACCCCAACAGCTTCGTCCAGATGACCTCATAGGCCATCGCGCAGAATCCGGAAACAGCGAAAATCACCAGGGCCCCGATTAAAACAACAGAAGATGTTTGCGTGGTTGCTGCATCTGTCTCATCACTTAAGACCGGCTTGGCCACAGCAACGGCTTTCTTCGCGGTGTTCTTTGATGACGCCGCCTTACCGGATCCTGCTTTAACTGTGACTTTCGCTTTCTCAGCCGGCGCAGATATGATCGCAGAGATCCTTTGACTGACCCGCAGGCATAGCAAACCAACACCGCTGTTAATGCCAACGGCAAGAATCAGTGTATAGGTCACCCCCAGCAAATCGATCAGCCAGAAACCACAGATCAGAGCCCCGACGGCGGCCCCAATGGTGTTCAAACCATAAAGCCTTCCCGTATGCGTCCCCAGATGGGACAGGCTGGTAACGTAAAACTGACACAGAATAGGCAAAGTAGCGCCCATACAGACCACTGGCAGGCACAAGATTATCGAGACGCCGATGAATGTTAACAGATTATAAATGATATCGTGATGATAGAGTTGATTATATAAAATACTGTACAGGGGCAGGAATACCTTTAATAGAATGGGAATTGCACCGGCATAAACACCGATGATCAACTCCAATATGCCATACATCCTCAATAGTTTTCCCGTTTCCTTGATCCGGTCGATATTCTTGCTCGCCAGATACGCACCCAAACCAAGTCCACCCATGAAAACGGTCAAAATAATACTCACCGCAAAAGGTGCGCCGCCGATGACTTTAACGATCATTCTCGTCCACAGGATCTGATATATCAAACCCGATATGCCGGACAAGAAGAAGCAGATCAGAACGATTGTCTCGATATTCCGGTTTACACCCGGCAAGGTTTTGATTTCCCTACTCATCTCTCCCCCAAATTCAGAATCGTTAAAACATCATGTCATGATGTCCAGATAACTGCGGGACATCAACATCATGCTAAGCAGTTTTTCCATGTCCGTTCCAAAGTGAATTGGCATATTTCTTCCGCACGAGGTCGTTTTTCAATGTTTCCTCTTCCATGGTCAGTCTTCCCTGAATCAAACGGATGTTCCAGACCTCGGCAAATGCCCTTTGCATAACCTTGCCGAGCATATCCGCAGTAACGGCTGTCCCCGTTTCCACATGCACCGAAGTGATTCTCGCTTCCAGATGTGCCTCTTGACCGCTTTCCTTGTCTTCGGCGCAAGGGAAAAGCAAATCGTTCGTTTCGGCATCAAAATCAAGGAGCACCGACCCATGCTGAAGAAAACAGCCGCGGGATCTGACCTGAGCGGAGCCGCATATTTTTCTGCCCCGGGCGAGTAACTCAAAAGGCGCCGGACAGGCAAAACAGATCGCGCCCCTGTTTATATTTGTATCCTTATTTATATAGTCAGTCCCCGCCATGTTCACGGCGATGCCCAGCTCAGTAAAACCTTGGATAAGACAGGCGCAGATGGCTTGATAGTTACCGATCAGATCATCGGGGGAAAAGGGCGACTCTTCCCGGGACACAACGGAATAGGTCAATTCCCGGTCATGCAGCACCGCTTTGCCTCCGGTGGGACGACGAACAATCTCAATCCCACATTCCACACAGCGCTGCAGATTAATCTCATGGTTAATGTTCTGGAAGTATCCGACGGACAGGGCGGGTCTTTCCCACCCGTAGAAACGAAGGGTTGGCGGGCCGCCCCGTTCCTGAAGAACCCGAAACAGGGCTTCATCCACTGCCATATTTTCAAAAGCATTCGAAATCTGAAAAGGAAGGAGGCGCCAATTCTCCAAAAGGGATCAATCTACCTCCCCTTCCTGAAGAACAAAATCATGATAACCCTTGGCGTCAAGCAAATCGTCCAGTTCATCCAAATCCTTCATTTCCACGACGATCAGCCAACCCGTGTCCTGTGGATCGCTGTTAATAATCCCCACATCATCATCAATATCCTCATTGACATTCACCACTTCGCCGCTGACAGGGGAAATCAGTTCCACCAGAGATTTTTCCGCCGATTCAACGGTACCGAACGGCTCATCCCGCTCGATTTCAGATTCGATCTCGGGCAGTTCCACGGACAGCACTTCCCCCAGTTTCTCCTGGGCGTAGTCCGTAATGCCGATCGTGGCAAAATCCCCGTCCACTCTGACCCAAACATGCTCACGGCTGTAAAGAAGATCATCTGAAAATACTGGCATAATCGTCACTTCCTATTGAGTATTAATAACCCATGCATCGGCACAGGGGAAAACCATAACTTATCCCAATATGGTCAATTCTTTGGGAACCTTCGTCAACACCTCTGTTTTCCCCCGGGTAACACATATCGTATCCTCAATCCTGATGCCCCACTTTCCGGGAAGATAGACCCCCGGCTCGATCGTCAACACCATGCCTGCTTCCAGCAATTGCTCAGATTTATAAGATATACGCGGGGCCTCATGAATATCCAGTCCCACCCCATGGCCTGTGCCGTGTGTAAAATGACGCCCCCAGCCTTTATGCGCAATCAGATCCCTGGCGGTTAGATCAATATCCCGGCATGACCGCCCGACAGCCACGGCTTCAATTGCCCGGTCATGGGCTTCTTTCACAAGCCCATACACTTCTTTTAAATCAGATTCAACCCTCTCAATGAAAAAAGTGCAGGTTTCATCGGAATGATAGCCTTTGTAAACGGCGCCATAATCAATGACGACCGCATCACCTGATTTGAATTTTCTGGCCCCGGCCCTGGCATGAGGTAAAGCGCCCCTCGGACCGGAAGCGACAATCGTGTCAAAAGCAACTTTGTCCGCCCCGCCCTTTCTCATCCGATATTCCAATTCCAGGGCAATGTCGCGTTCCGCTACGCCTGCCCTGATGATCGGGAAAACCGATTTCAGCGCATCAGCGGCGATGACTG
>CAZTYA010000280.1:0-3438 GCA_964617255.1 uncultured Syntrophales bacterium | reverse complement strand
TCGACGAGACCTTGTCGAGGTTGTAACGGTCATAGTGCTTTTTGAGCATCTGATAGACGCAGCGGGGATGCTGCAGCGTGTAATCGCGGATGGGAATCCCGGCGCCATCCTTTTCGGTGGTCCAGGTATCCTTATTATATTTATGTTTCTCCGCATCGTAGCCGGAGAAGAGACCATCCTGGAAGCTGTAGCCGGGGCTGATGATCTGCGAGGCATTGGTGTAGTACTTCACGTACTCTTCCTGGATGAGGTTGTTGTCGATGATGTACTTGATCATGCCGCCGAGGAAGGCGATATCCGTACCGGAGCGGATCGGCACGTGGTAATCGCAGCGGGCCGAGGTCCGCGTGAAGCGCGGATCGACGTGGATAACCTTGGCCCCCTTGTCCTTCGCGCGCATAATCCATTTGAAGGCAATCGGGTGGTTTTCCGCCGTGTTGCCGCCCATGATCAGAATACAGTCACTATTTTTTAAATCGCAATAATGGTTCGTCATCGAACCGCGTCCAAACGACTCTCCCAGAGCCGCCACAGAGGGACTGTGTCAGACCCGGGCCTGGTGATCGATATGGACGAGTCCCATGGCGCGGCAGGCCACACTCAAAGTCCAGCATTCTTCATTATTGATATTGGATGAACCGTAGTGGCCGATCGTTTCGACCCGGTTGACCAGCTCGCCCTTTTCGTTGCGGACGACGAAATCCTGGTCGCGGGTATCCTTGACCAGACGGGCAATCCTCTTCAAGGTCCAGTCCCAGTCCTTTTCTTCCCACTTGTCGCTTTTGGGTGCGCGGTAGAGTACCTTGCGCAGACGATGCTCATTGGCCTCCGTCATACCGAAGAATCCGGCGCCCTTGGCGCAAAGGGATCCTTCGTTGATCGGATGATCGGGGTCGCCTTCGATGTTGAAGATCTTGCCGGTCAGCTTGTCGGTGCTGCAGATCAGACTGCAGCCCACCGAACAGTAGCAGCAGATGGTCGTCGACTGCTTGGCCGCCCGGATCCGGTCCATCTTGGTCAACCCGGCGGCGTGAGCCTTCAGGGGCGCCAAGTTCAGACCAAGAGAGGACAGGGCCACTCCTGATCCGATTAAGAAACCTCTCCTTGTTACTTCCATAAACCCTCCTTACACTTCATTGTTGAGTGGCCCCATGGCAAGCCGCCTGCGTGCATCCGGATTTGCCTTTGCCTTCGAAGTTCGGTTAAAAAACGACTTCCTCTTACATCTCCCGAACTTGGACTTGTCAAGGCTGCAATGCCGTCAAGCTGATTCCTGACTTTTCACAGAACCCACTTTATGGGATATTGAGAAACCGCTATACTATAACTAACTGGAATTATAAAAATAATTCCTGTGCGTTCGGGCAAATCCATTACGCACTTCATGAGAAGATCATCAATTGTAATGGTGATGAATGCTGATGATGTGGCAATAAACAGCAATGCGTGCGCAAAAAGAGACCGAGATCAGGTTATGGAAGCATGTCCTGCACCATGTGTCCGTTCGGCTTTTGCAACGCAACACTGAGAGACCGTTGAACAATCACCCTCATTACAGCGTCGCGGGAGGCACATTTTTGTGAATCACTCCCTTGTCGATACCTTGATTTTAAAAAACGAAATATTCCCACGGCGAAAGGGACACTAATTAATAATAAAGGAAAAATCAAGCATTTTGTTACTTATAATTACTTGTATATCCGTATGACGACATATGCATTATGTATACTAATAATACTTCAAGAACTTTCCATTACTCACATCCGGGCCTAATTTTGGGCCTTGAATTCCACAAGGAAAGACATTAAACCTCTATCAGGTGTCGCCGGTCACCGATTTATTAAAGCGGCGATTAAGTCTCACGCGTGTTATACCCGATCTAATGCAAAGAGGTGGCGATGATTGAATGGAATATTCTGCTGGCAGTTTTTCTGGCGGCGCTTGTTTGCAAGACCCTGGCAAAATGGTTTCTGTCGTGGCTCAATATCGGCCACCTTAACCGGTACGGTGCGCAGGTTCCCGCAGTTTTCCACGGAGAGATCGATCAAGGAACCCTTTCGCGGATGCGGGATTATACGGTTGCTGGGTCCCGCTTCGGTCATCTCGAAGATTTTTTTGATGAGGGACTGGTTCTGCTTTTGCTTCTCACCGGCGTTTTCGCCTTGCTGGCGACCCGGGTGTCGGCGCTCGATCTCCCCTTTGTCCTGGCGGGAAACCTTTTCTGGCTTATTCTTATCCTGGGCCGTACGGTTCTGAAAATACCCTTCGATCTCTACCGGACGTTTGTCATCGAGAAGAAATACGGTTTTGCCACGACTACGCTCAGGTTATGGATCGCAGATCTGATCAAAAGCACCGTCATCTCGCTGATCCTGATTTGCATTCTGCTGTCCGTGCTTTTGTTTTTATTGCAACGGCAACCCCTGACCTGGTGGCTTTGGGTCTGGATCGCTTTTTCCCTGTTTCAACTGCTTTTGTCCTGGCTTTACCCGGTTTTGATTGCGCCCATTTTCAACAAGTATGTGCCGATACAGGATGAGGTTCTCCGGGATCGGATTATAGGTCTGATCGAGCAGGCGGGGATCCGTGCCAAGGGGGTCTTCCAGGTGGACGCGGGCAAACGCAGCCGCCATACCAACGCCTATTTCACCGGCTTAGGGCGCACAAAACGCATTGTGCTTTATGACACCCTGCTGGAAGCCCATGACCATGACGAAATATTGTCCATCCTGGCCCATGAGATCGGGCATTGGAAAAAGAAACACGTTTTGAAGCAGATCATCGCCATGGAGGTGTTCACCCTGATCGCGCTGGCCGGCATTTTCTTTCTTCTGCAGTGGCCGCTTTTATACCGGACCTTCGGTTTTCCCCTTACCGCACCCTATGCCGGGTTGTTTCTGGTCTTTCTCCTGATGGAACCCCTGCTTTTCTTCCTGACGCCGCTCATGTCGGTCAGATCAAGGAAATACGAACGGGAGGCCGACCGTTATGCCGTTGATATGGTCGGCACGGGAACACATCTGGCCCGGGCGATGAAGAAACTGGCCAGGGATAATTTGGCCAATCTTCATCCTCACCCCCTTTATGCCTGGTTTTATTATTCCCACCCGCCTCTGGTGGAACGGATAACCGCGCTGGAAAAAATGGGCGATCAGGAGAATGAGGGGAAGTCGTAAATGAATAATGATCAGAGCGATTTCGTGGGTACACCGGAGCAATGCATCCTTATTATATATATGTGCAGTCATGTTTCCCGGCAGAGACGACCAGGTCATAAAACATGCATCTTTTGAGATGCGATCATTAATTGAGGTATGTATTGATGCCAATCTATGAATTCTACTGTAAAAAATGTCATATGGTCTTCAATTTCTTCTCCCCGCGCGTCGATACGGAAAAGATACCCCGCTGTCCCCGCTGCAAGAGGGTTTCCCTGAA
>CAZTYA010000279.1:0-3462 GCA_964617255.1 uncultured Syntrophales bacterium | reverse complement strand
ATTTGAGCGTAAAGGGCAATCTGACCTACGGCCTTAAGCGTTGCTCCCCTGCGAACCGCAAGATTTCTTTCGACGACGTGGTGGAAGTCCTGCAGATCAAGCATCTTATGGATCGCGGCGTAAAATATCTCTCCGGCGGTGAAAAACAGCGTGTGGCCATCGGCCGGGCGGTTCTCGGCAATCCGCGTTTGCTGCTGCTCGATGAACCCCTGTCGGCCCTCGACGACAGCCTCAAGTTCAACATCGTACCCTTCCTGAAGGACGTCTGCAGGACCTTCACCATTCCCTACCTCTTCATTTCCCACTCGCTTCTGGAAATGCAGATCATGACGGACCAGGTCCTGAATCTGTCCGACGGCCGTGTTCTCGAAAAGACAACCGCCGAGGCCCTGGTACGCGCCCGGATGGGGGAGAGCATGGCCGGCTATATGAATCTTCTCCGTCTCACATCGCCGCAACCTGTTGATGGCATTTACGCTTACAACTGGGGGAATCAGCAGCTCCTCATCGCTTCCGGTGACAGCCAACCGGAAGGGCTTTTTGAGCTCCTGTCGACGGACATTATCCTCTTCAAAAGCCATCCTGAAGCGATCAGCGCCCGCAATCTCCTGCAATGCCGGGTTATCAGAACTTTTGAAGCGCGCCACCGGATCGGCGTTGACCTGGACTGCGGCGGCGATGGACATCTCGTGGCTGAAGTCTCCAAGCAGGCCGTTGAAGAACTGGGTATCAGGGAAGGCAGCGAAGTCTATGCGGCCGTCAAGGCAACAGCATTCCGCAAACTGGTTTAACCACACTTTCTAATCTATTCATTGTGTTTTCCCTGCAGTCTCTTTAATCCTTAATCGGCAGTTATAAGAAATCACAAAAAATTATCATAAACCAAACGGCCGGGTAAGCAGACTGCGTCGACGTCGATATCCTGAATCAACTTTCCTCCCGTTTAAAAAGCGAGAAAAAAAATATTTGACATGTCGTTATGCATGAATGTATATAGCGTTTAATTATCAACTATGTTTTCTTTAAGCATCTTTACTGATTCACCATTTACAACCAAACGAAAGGAGAATCGCCATGTTGCCGACAAATTGTTATCCCTGGATAATGCAGGAAGACGCGCAGCAGGAACTTTTCGAGTTGTGGGAAGAGTTGCCGCCGATGCCTTATGTTTTCGAGGCCCTGTTCCTGGGTGAAGTCGACAGAAAAATCAAAGAAATGAATTTGTGGAACGATAAGAGCCCGGCAATGATCAATCCGGAGGCGGCGCTGGAAGTTGTCGAGGCATATTTGTTCTGAACAGACATCATAAATCGTTCAGTAAACATGAACCCACGGGAAGGAAAGGAGATTCTTACATGGACAATCCCTTATTTGTTGCGATAGTCGTCTTCGTTCTGGTTCTTGCTGTGACACTGATTTATCAGTGGCGTCACAAAATAAAAAAACAGCCGACAGTCGGTCGCGCGGACGAACCTGTCATCGAACCGATATCCCAGGAAACGCCCTCTGAAGCACAGCGTAACGGCGAGCTGATTGAACAAGGCGGCCTCACCAAAATCCGCCAGGCAGATCCCTTCTTTGACGAAACCCAGTTTAAAGATCATGTCAGCGCTTTTTATCTTCATTTTCTGACCTCACAGTCGCAAAGCAAAATCAAAGAGATGCGGGAGCAGATGACCGAAGAGATGTTTGCTTCCCTGAAAGCGGAAGAGGATAGAATGGCGGCAGAGGGGAACGCCCACAAAAGCGATAATATATCCGTTCCGTCGGTTGAACTGTTAGACGCCTGGCAGGAAAACGGGCGTGACTTTATTAAGGTAAGATATCTTTCCGATTTTATGGATTCTTGTGTCGAAGAAAAAGATGAGGATCAGATTTGCGATGTCATGAACGAAAAAATAGACCCCGTTAGGGACTGGATTTTTTCCCGCATCAGCGGTTCAAACCCCTGGTACCTGTCTGCGATAGAATCGGTTTAAGTCAGCCTGCCACACAACCGGATGCTGATCAATAAAGGTGATATAACGTGACTACCGATTTGCAACAGGAAAAAGTACATCATGCTTTTCTGGAAAAGAGATCCATGCCTGTGGATCGGCGTGATTTCTGGGACCGACGGGCAAGTGAATTTTCAAAGTATGCGGCTACCACAGGGTATCCTGAAGAATTTATCCGGATATTAAAACCACGGATGAAATGGACCGTCCTGGATATGGCCTGCGGCGGCGGCACCATCGCCATCCCGCTTGCCGGAAGGGTTAAATCCATCACTGCCGTGGATTTTTCGCAGCAAATGCTGGACATCGTTAACTGGTGGTGCCGGGCAGGTCATATTGACAATGTTAAGACGCTCAAGGGTCGCTGGGAAGATGACTGGGATCATTTAGAAATAGGTTCACATGATGTGACGATTGCATCCAGATCGCTGATCGGCGACGATGCAAAAAGTCTCATTCAAAAGCTCGACAAGGCAGCACGGGAAGCGGTTTATATCTCCGTTGCGGTCGGAGCGGGCCCTTTTGACAAACCGCTGTTCGCATCATCGGGCAGAAAGTTCAACATGGGACAGGACTACGTCCATTATTACAACATACTCTACGAGATGGGTATCCAGGCAAATGTCGCCTTCATTCCCGAACGGCACCGCAGCCAGTGGGACTCTCTCGAGGAGGCGCTTAATGACCAGCGTTGGATGTTTCATGGCATAACGGAGGAGGAAGAGGACAGGGTGCGGGCTTACCTGAAGCGTCATCTGATCAAGGTCATGGGACGCTGGAGGCTGCCCTATGCAAGACAATGCCGCTGGGCGATTATGTGGTGGCAGAAGGACAGACAGGCCAACCGATGATGCGGCATCAAGCCATGAAAAAGCCCGGGGTATGGATAGCACGATGGGTGTTGAGCATTCTTTTTCTTGCCGTTTCGGCGTCCGTAGCGCACAGCCGTGAAGTGACCGATATTTTCGGGAACAAGGTAATCGTGCCCGATCTGCCGCAGAAAGTCTACAGCACCGCCCCCTCCGCAACCTATATGCTCTACACCATTGACCCCGCCATGCTGGCCGGTCTAAATTTCCCGGTCCGGCCATGGGAAAAACAACATCTCCAGAAGCGCATGCAGTCATTGCCGGTTCTCGGCGGCTGGTTCGGCCAGGGCGAGACGCCGAATCTTGAAATGATCATGAAGGTCAACCCTGAAATCATCGTGACGTTAAAGAATCACGCTGCAACAGAGGAAAAAGTCGCCAGAGCATTGAAGAGTATGCCCATGCCTGCCATTGGATTAACCCTGGACGGTCTCGATGACTATCCGCAGGCTTATCTTTATCTGGGGCGTGTGCTTGGCCGATCGACACGGGCGGGAAAGCTGTCGGCTTACAGCTGCAGAACGCTTAAGGAAATGGCAACCCTTGCCGCCTCGATACCCGCCCGGGAAAGGGTTGGCGTTTACTATGCCGAAGGG
>CAZTYA010000278.1:0-3466 GCA_964617255.1 uncultured Syntrophales bacterium | reverse complement strand
ATACGCGATTAGAACACGTGACTGGAGTTCAGACGTGTGCTCTTCCGATCTACCGGGCAGGCGTCGACTTCACCCTTTAAATATCCGTGAGAGGGACAGACACTGAAAGTCGGGGTGAAGGTGATATAGGGCAGATGGTATCCGGTGCAGATTTTCTTGACCAATCCCTTCAAGGCCAGGGGGTTTTCTATTCTTTCGCCGGCGAACACGTGAAAGACCGTTCCGCCGGTGTACTTGGTCTGGATTTCATCCTGCAGGTCCAGGGCCTCGAAGATGTCGTCGGTGTGATTAACCGGCAGCTGCGTCGAATTCGTATAATAGGGCTCCGCCTGGTGCGTTTTGACTTCCTCGTCATTGGCGAAAATCATGTCAGGGTACTTTTCCCGGTCGATCCGGGCCAGCCGATATGACGTGCCTTCGGCCGGGGTCGATTCAAGGTTGTAATTGTTCCCTGTTTCCCGCTGGAAATGAATCAGGGTTGTGCGCATGAAATCAAGGACCTTTTTTGTAAAGGCTTGTCCTTCCCGTGTCGCAATATTTTTGTTCAGCAGATTCAGGCAGGCTTCGTTCATCCCGACCAGACCGATCGTGGAGAAATGATTTTTCCAGTATTCGTTGAAACGCTCATGGATATTTCTCAGGTAATATTTTGTATAGGGGTAGAGGTTGCCGTCGGTAAATTTCTCCAGGATTTTTCGCTTTGTCTCCAGGCTGTCCTTGGCGATATTCATGAGCTTTTCGAGGCGGTCAAGAAAATCTTCTTCGGTTGAGCAAAGATAACCGATACGCGGCATGTTAATGGTGATGACGCCGATGGACCCGGTCAGCGGGTTGGAGCCGAAAAGCCCGCCGCCCCGGATTTCGAGTTCCCGGTTGTCGATCCGCAGCCGGCAGCACATGCTTCGCGCATCTTCGGGGTTCATGTCGGAATTGATGAAATTGGAAAAGTAGGGCACCCCGTATTTGGAGGTCATATCCCAGAGGCCTTCCAGGTTCTGGTCATCCCAGTTGAAATCCTTGGTGATGTTGTACGTGGGAATCGGGAAGGTAAAAACCCGGCCCTTGGCATCCCCCGCCTCCATGACTTCCAGAAACGCCCGGTTGAAGAGGATCATTTCCTCCTGAAATTCCTTGTAAGTTTCCTTCTGCGGCTTCCCCCCGATAATGACGTTCTGTTCCCTGTAGTACTTGGGTACGGTAATATCGAGCGTCACATTGGTGAAGGGGGTCTGGAAACCGACTCTTGTGGGGACGTTGATATTGAAAATAAATTCCTGGAGCGCCTGCTTGACGTCGCTGAAGGTCAAGTTGTCATAGCGGATAAAGGGTGCGAGAAGTGTATCGAAATTTGAAAAGGCCTGGGCGCCGGCGGCTTCTCCCTGGAGGGTATAGAAGAAGTTGACCACCTGCCCCAGGGCGCTTCTCAAGTGCTTAGCCGGTTTGCTTTCCACTTTTCCCGAGACGCCCTTGAATCCTTCCAGCAACAGATCGTAGAGATCCCAGCCCACGCAGTAAACGGACAAAAGACTCAGATCATGGATATGGAAATCTCCTGATGTGTGGGCCGCCCTGATTTCGGGTGTGTAAATTTCATTCAACCAGTAGCCTTTACTGACCTCGGAGGAGATATAATTGTTGAGCCCCTGGAGGGAGTAGTCCATGTTGCTGTTCTCGTTGACCTTCCAATCTTTTTTCTTTAAATATTGATCGACGAGATCGACTTCCATGCGGTTGGTAATTTCCCGCAACCGTGCGTGTTGCTCCCGATAAATGATGTAGGCTTTCACGGTCTTGCGGTAGGGAGAGGAGATCAGGACTTCTTCCACGATGTCCTGGATTTCTTCGACCGTCATGATTCTGTGGTCAAAGAGTTGTTCCGCCAGGTTCAGCACTTTAATGGTGAGCTTCTTTGCGGTGTTCAGATCGAATTCACCGGTGGCCACGCCCGCCTTGGCGATGGCGTTGGTAATCTTTTCCGCATTGAATTTAACAAGTCTCCCATCTCGTTTTCTGATCTTTGTGTGCATCGGGTCCTCTCCTTTTTGATAGAATCTTGATCAAAACACTTCCGGTATTAATTATAAAAAAAATAAATTTTGAAAAAAAGCTTACCGTTCAAGCAGTTTGCATATACTGCACGGGTGTTTCCGATATCAATATGTTGTGGTGTTATATAGAAGATAATACCATATATTGATTTAATCAAGAAAAAAGTTGAGAGAGATCATATTATTTTGCAGTCATGATGAAATGGCTAATATTCTTGATATTCATACTTTTCTCCGGTAAAATTCACCCACTTTATAAAATCCGGATGACTCATGAACGACACAAAACGGGTGATTACAATTGACGGTCCCGCCGGCTCCGGAAAGAGCACGGTGGCTAAACTTCTTGCTCAGGAATTAAACCTTTTATACTTGGATACAGGTGCTTTGTACAGGGCTGTGGCGTATAAAATTCATGCATCTGGAATCACCGACCTTGATGTAACAATCTTGCGAGACCTCTTGGCACAAACAAAGATCAGCCTGAACATGAACCATGACGGGCTGGCGGTGTTCGTCGACCAAAATGACGTCAGCCGGAAAATTCGGACGGAGGAAATAGCCGTCCTTGCCTCTACGGTTTCCGCTATTTCCTTGGTTCGGGAAGCTCTCCTGCCGATTCAGCGGGAATGTGCCCGTGAAACGGGAGTGGTTGCCGAAGGTCGAGATATGGGAACGGTCGTATTCCCCGATGCCGACTTCAAATTCTACCTCCATGCTTCACCTGAGGAGCGGGCCAAGAGAAGGTATCTGGAACTCGTTGAAAAAGAAATGAATCCCGAATACGAGGAAATCCGCCGGAGCATCGTTCTCCGAGACAAGCAGGATACGGAACGGGATGTTGCGCCGCTGCGCATCCCTGCTGATGCCAGGGTGATTGATACCTCGTACATGAACATTCCGGAAGTTGTGGAGACCATGCTCGGTGACCTCCGGTTGGCCGGGTGAGGTGCATTTTGGGTCGGCGGCATGGCTCGGGACTGATTGACGGTGTTTTGTCTTGCTATTATGGCGTCAATGTGCTAGCTTCTCACCTTTCGTGGTGGTACGAAAAAATATGACGATGGGGGTAAAGGTAATATGGTTAACGACAACAACCTAATTTCGCAACAGGATAAGGCAGAGGAAGTCACTGCGGATGCGTCATCAGACGCGGCGCTTGGCCAATCAAACGATGAATCCATGGATTTTGGAGAACTCTATGAGCAGAGTCTTCAGAACGTACAATTCGGTGAGATCGTCACCGGAAAAATCATCCAGATTACAAACGATGTTGTCATGGTCGATGTCGGGTGGAAAACCGAGGGACACATTCCGACCAAGGAACTAAAAGATGCGGATGGTAATATTTCGTTAAATGTTGGAGACGAAATTGAGATACTCGTCGATCGACGAGACGCGGAAGGGAACCTGATCTT
>CAZTYA010000277.1:0-3474 GCA_964617255.1 uncultured Syntrophales bacterium | reverse complement strand
ATGAAGATACATCACGGATCGAGATCTTGTGTGCCGACCGGACATAAGATTTCTACCATATGATAAGATGATGAGTATGGATCATATGCAAAAAAATGAAAGGCGTATCGTTATGACAAGGATTGAAGCGGTCATTTTCGACTTTGACGGCACCCTGGCCGAGCTGCACCTTGACTTCGGTGAAATGCGTGCCGCAGTTGCCGATCTGCTTATCCAATACAATCTGCCAGCACATGAATTTGAGCATTTATACCTTCTGGAAATGATCGAGGCAGGGGAAGAGCGTTTGGCTGAAAGCGCCGCCCAACGCGGCGAGGCCTTCCGTCGGGATGCCATGGCGTGTATTGAGCACATGGAGATCGATGCAGCCTGCCGATCCAATTTATTTGCCGGTGTCAAAGAGATGCTGGAGGAAATTAGAAACCAGTCCGTCCTTACGGGAATTATTACCAGAAACTGTCACCGCGCCGTAGAAATGGTTTTCCCGGATTATGAGAACTACATCGATGCGTTGATCAGTCGGGAAATGACGCAACATGTCAAACCTGATCCGGGTCATCTGACGGAAATATTATCCTTGATGAACATTCCGGCGCACCGTTGTCTGATGGTCGGAGATCATCCCATTGACGTTCAAATCGGCAAAGAACTCGGCACCTATACCGCCGCCGTCTTAACAGGCACAGGAAAACATGAAGACCTAAGACACGCCCGGCCGGATTTTCTCCTGCATAATGTATTGGAAATACGCCAAGTTATTCCCTTAATCCGCCAAAATTATTGATTTTACATCATCTCAGGAACGCAACTTTGCGTACACTTTTAGTTGACTTCTTCCACTTAAAAAGTTTATGAGAAGCCCTGCTTTGCAGGCAGATTACATAGATAATAATATTCATTACTTATATTTACAAAGAGGGTGCATGATCAACAGAGACGTTTTTCGCGAATATGATATCCGGGGCCTGGTGGATACCGACCTGACTCCGGATTTTGTTGTCCGGTTGGGTCAGGCCATCGGCACCTATGCGGTAAATCATGCTGTAACCAAACTCAGCCTGGGGCGTGACTGCCGGCTCAGTTCCGGATTGTTTCGTGATGCCTTGAGCCGTGGCTTAAACCTGGCCGGAATCGATGTCGTGGATATTGGTTTGTGCACGACGCCCATGCTCTATTTTTCCATCCGCCATCTCAATCTGGGCGGCGGCGTCATGGTCACGGGCAGTCACAACCCCCCTGATTTCAACGGATTTAAAATCTGCATTGGACCGGACACGATTTACGGCAGTGAAATTCAGAAACTATACGGGATCATGGCGCAACAGGATTTTATCTCCGGCGCCGGAAAAATTGAACAAGTCGATATATCGACGGATTATGAAGATTATCTCTTCCATAACGTCACGATTAAAAACCCGCTTACGGTCGCCTTGGACGCCGGAAACGGCACCGGCGGCCTTTTTGCACTGCCCTTGCTCCGCCGCTTCGGCTGCCGTGTGATGGATATTTACTGCGATCCGGATGGAAGGTTTCCCAATCATTTTCCCGATCCCACCGTTCCCGAAAATCTCAATGAATTGGTCCGTGTTGTCCTAGAGCATAAAGCCGATCTGGGAATCGGCTACGATGGCGACGCCGACAGAATCGGCGTCGTGACGGATCAGGGTGAGATCCTCTGGGGGGATGAACTGCTGCTGCTCTTTTCTCGGTTCGTGCTGCAGGAAAATCCGGGCGCCACCATTATCGGCGAGGTCAAATGCTCGCATAAACTCTACGAAGACATCGCCAGGCACGGGGGCCGCCCGATTATGTGGAAGGCCGGCCATTCTTTGATCAAGGGGAAAATGAAGGAGGAACACGCCCTTCTGGCCGGAGAAATGAGCGGACACGTGTTTTTTGCCGATCGTTATTTCGGTTACGACGACGCCGTATACGCCACCATCCGCTTGTTGGAAATTCTCTCCCGGACGGGCAAAAAACTAAGCGAACTCCTGGCGGATGTGCCCAAAACCTACGCCACTCCCGAAATCAGGGTGGATTGCCCCGACACGATCAAATTCCGCGTTGTGGACGCAGTCAAAACCCACTTTCAGGATAAACATGTAATGATTGATATCGACGGCTTACGCATCGTTTTTCCGGATGGCTGGGGATTGCTCCGTGCTTCGAATACCCAGCCGGTGATCGTTTTGCGGTTTGAGGCAACGTCGGAAGCGCGGCTTCACGAAATACGCCGTCTTTTCGAATCGGTACTGCAAGAGAAAATGGCCTTACTCCATGTATGATCACGATTCAGACTGTTCTTAGCAGGATGCTTCCCCATCCGCGCCGTATTGGGTCAGGGCTAAAATGACATGATTGGCAGCCATCAAACCGAAAATCGCTGGTAACGTCGGATGACTGGGCAGGACCTGCCGGTTACGTCCCCGCAAATAGGTTCCCGTTTGCGCCAGCGTCGGAGTTGACGACAAAGCCTGGCGCTTGCGAACGGTTTCCGTCGAATAAACCACCGGGATATCGGCGCCGATCTGGCGCCGGTGCAAATGTCTTCTGATGGTCCGTGCTAACGGACACATCGTCGTATTTTCCAGCGCATCGATGCGAATCCGACAGGGATCGGTTCTGCCCGAGGCGCCCATGGACGAGATAATCGGAATCCCCTTTTCCTGGCAACAGCGAATGAGTTCGATTTTCGGGTTCAGGCTGTCGATGGCGTCGATGACATAATCCAGATCGCTGGTAATCAGGTCCGCTTCGGTATCGTGATGAAAAAACGCCATGCGCGCATCGATCCGGATTTCCGGATTGATCTGGAGATACCGCTCCCGGGCTGCTTCCACTTTGGGTACATTTAAATTCGTTGCCAAGGCGATTAATTGGCGATTAACGTCCGAGGCGGTCACGCGGTCGCAATCAATGATGCGTATTCTACCTACGCCGGCCCGCACCATGGCCTCCGCCGCCGAGGATCCCACACCGCCCAATCCGACCACCGCGACAAAACTTTTTTGCAGTCTCGCAAATCCGGCCTCGCCGTAGAGCATCCGGTTACGGACAAACAGGTCCAGGGAATGCGTCATGGTCAGGCCTCAAACGTTAATTTTAAACAACCTTTTGGCATTTTCCGTGCTCTCCCGGCCGATATCCTCGACCTTTAGATTTCGTAATTCAGCTATTTTATTTGCGATTTCAAAAATATGCCTCGGCTCCACTTCCGAGGCGATTGTGCTTTCCGTGGCAATTGAGGGGGCATCCGTTTCGATCAGATAACGGTCACGGGGAACCGTGGCGGCGTTTTTGTGGTATTTTCGCGCCGATTTTCTTGTGACGGAACCGGAAAAAGAAATATAGAACCCCAGATCGATAAATCGTTCCATCCATTCCCGGCTGCCGGAAAAGGAGTGCATGACGCCCCGGATCTTTCCCTGATAACCGGCCAGGACTTGATAGAGCGCTTCAAAAGCTTTACGGCAG
>CAZTYA010000276.1:0-3479 GCA_964617255.1 uncultured Syntrophales bacterium | reverse complement strand
TTTGCATTTCAGAGATCGGAGAGAGGAACGGAAACTTTCGTTGCTCAAAAGAATAGTTTGGAGGTTTTTACCGTTTCTCGCCATTGATGACGATCCTCTCAAATGGACGGACAGAAGGTACTCTCACCTTTTCAATGAGCGTTTCTACGACAATGACGAATCCAAGGACTATAGATGACATCCTCTAAATTTCAGAAGCCAGTATCAAGACGCCCCTTGAATTGTGAGGTACTATTGGTTTCAAACCTTTATCCTCCCATTCAGATCGGCGGTTACGAAATTGCCGCACATGATGTTGTTGCAGGCCTTAAAAAGAATAATGTGGATGTGTGTGTCCTGACATCGGATTACCGAGTCCAGGAGTTGAAATCGAAGGATCCCGATGTACACAGAATTCTGAAGTTGACCAGTAGTTGGTTTGGCGATTATCCGATCCGGGACGCACATCAAAACATGAAATATAATCTGGATACAGCCCTGAATGTTATAGATCAGCTTCAGCCCAAACTCATCTATGCCTGGAATCAGGCGAATCTTGGTATAGGTGTTCTGGAAGCAGCAGTGATGAAAGGCATTCCAGTTCTTCATCATATAATGGGTGTTGATCTTCTTTCTTATCGTGATGAACTGCCTCGATCCCCGAGTAACAGGATCTTGAATGCCTTGAGATATGCGATGCGATCGCAAATCCGTTTCCCTCTTTTAAAGGATCGTCATCTTCACAACATCATTTTTTTAAGCCAGTTTATGAAGATGCATTATGTGAACCAGGGTGTTTCGCCAGGCTTTTCTGCTGTCGTGCATCCGGGTGTAGCTGTTGAAAGGATCCAATTGAAAACAGACTATAGTCTCAAGAACAATTCTGTTCGAGTGGTGTATGTCGGTCAACTTGCCTCCCACAAAGGTGTTCATGAACTCAAACAGGCATTGAACGGAGCCAGAGCAAGATTGGACGGTCTTGAAATCCGTTTGACCTTGTACGGTGACGGCGATCATCGTTTTGTTCAGAATTTGCTGTCTCCATCTCAGATTATGATCGATCATAAAGGATTTTGTGATCGAGAGTATCTTTATGGTCAACTATGGAATTATGATGTCGGTGTTTTTTCTTCAACGTGGGAAGAGCCTTTCGGGATTGCACAGATTGAACTGATGGCGGCGGGACTACCGCTTCTCAGCAGTGCTACGGGAGGTGCTGCTGAACCTGTGCATCACGGGGTCAATGCCTTGGTCTATCGAGCTCATAACCCCGACGACCTGACAGACAAATTCGTGGACCTTGTCAACGACTATGAAACGAAGGCTGTTGCATTGGGAAAGAGTGCGCGGGAAACGATAGAGGATATATTTACCGATGACAGGATGCATCAGGATATATTGAAGATTATTAAGGACATCATTCAGGATCCGCATCGATATCTATAGACTTGATCATGATTGGGGAATTGGCGAGAATTCTATGACAATCCTTCGACGGATTTTCAAGAGCGTCGTTTACAGGTTGAAGATCATCAGTTTTGCTTTGCTTTGCCGTGGTAAGCATCTGCCTAGATTCGATCAGTTGATCTACAATCCTGAAATTTACGGATGGTCCAACATATTCGATGTTCTGCCGGCTTTGAGGCACTGGCAAGATACTGAGCCCACTAATTGTCACCGACTATACAGGAATAGTGGCAATACGCAATCCACTGAGGCTGACGTTGCCCGCCTTCTTTATGATATGACACGCCTGTTGAAAGCGTCATGTGTGATCGAAGTGGGTGTTTACAAAGGGGCTGGCTCGCTGAACCTTGTCCAGGGATTGGCCGACAATGGAGGAGGGGTCATTCACCTTGTTGATATCTCTGCGGAAAATCTCGAGGACGTTCGGATGAAAATAGCGGATTTGCAATGTCCAGTGAAGGTTCATATCCATCTGGGAGACAGTTCTTCCATCGCCAATGAAGGAAATTTGCCGGCAGCAAATTTGGTATTTCTGGATGCCGATCACCGTTATGAAGCTGTTCAGAAGGAGATTGAACTTTATTGGCCGCTGGTTTTGCCTGGAGGGATGCTTGTGATCCATGACACTGTTATGTGGGAGGGCACGAGGGAATCGGCTAATGGGTTTACCCGGCGGGGATATAAGGTCTTTACGATCGCATCGAGTGGTGGATCTGGTGTTTCCCTGATCCGGAAGATTTCGACATGATCTTTGGTCCGTTGATGTCCTTTACCCGGCGGATAAAGAAACGTCGCCATTCCGCCCTGAAATCCAGGCGGATCCAGAATTATCTGACTTCCGGCCAGAAGCCATGGAGTGTCGGTTATGAGGAATACAGAGAAAAGGCCATTTCAGAAAATCTGAGAGATGAGGACCTGATTTGCCGATTCCGGTCAAATGAATCACTTCCCGCGAAGTACGGATATCGCCTCGATGAGAGGGTGGTCGAGTTCCCCTGGACTCTGTCCCGGTTAGACTTTTCTGAGTCGGTGCTGCTGGATGCAGGATCTGCGTTGAACTTTCCTTATTTAATAACCCACAGTAAGTTCATGCGGAAGCAGATCATCATTTATGCGCTATCCCCTGAGGAGGTCATCCGCGATGCTCGCATATCATATGTGTATGGTGATTTGAGGCGAACACTCTTCCGGAATGATTGTTTTGATGAGATTGTAAATATCTCCACCCTTGAACATATCGGTATGAACAACACTTTGCTATATTCAAGTGATTCACGCTTTAACGAGCATCGTCTGGAAGACTATCTGGTTGTAGTGCAGGAGTTCAAGCGTTTGCTGAAACCGGGAGGCCGTCTATTCATCACCGTCCCTTTCGGATGTTACGAGAATCACGGCTGGCTGCAGCAGTTCGATCAGGCGATGGTGGAGAGGGTGCAACAGGTTTTTGAAGGCAACAGTTCCGACATCTCTTATTACCGTTACAACGAGGACGGCTGGAACGTCTCCACAGCGGAGGACTGCGCAAACTGCCGGTATTTCGATATCCACCGCCAGTCCGGTTACGGCCCCGATTACGCCGCGGCGGCCCGGGCTGTCGCCTGCCTGGAACTGGTGAAATAGCCCGTCATGCGCGACCCCCTGCATCTTGTCGTCGACGGCATCATCTACCAGTCCCAGTCCACGGGAGGGATTTCCCGGCTGTTCACGGAGATCCTGCCCCGCATGTGTGCACAGGACGAGGCGGTGGACATGACCCTGTTCGTCGTCGGGAACAGCAGACAGGCGCTGCCGGTCCATCCGCGGATCCGCCCCCTGCGGATTTTCGATCCGCAGCCGTTCATGCGTCCATCTTTCCTCTGGCGCTCCCTTGAGGAGCCCGCCCGTAAGGCTGTGCTCCGGCTTCGGCTGGGCACCGGACGCGGGGAAATCTGGCACTCGACTTACTTCTCGGAGCCGGGACGCTGGGTTGGGCGGAAAATGTATACCGTGGCGGACATGATCCATGAGCGCTATCCCGACCTCTTCGGAGGTCC
>CAZTYA010000275.1:0-3497 GCA_964617255.1 uncultured Syntrophales bacterium | reverse complement strand
ATGTTACTTCTTCCCCCATAGCCCGTTGTCGTCTTGTATCCACCAGCCGGGCAGGGACTTGTCTCTCCAGCTGTTGGCGAAAATCTTCTCTATCTGCGGCACCGATTCCGGCCCGAGTTTGTTGGCCGTTGCAATCTCACGGTAGAGGGCGGCCCGGTCTTTGTTTTCCTGGTCGATCAGTTTATTTACCTGCCCTCTCTCCTGGAGGTTCAAACCTGCGGTGTCCTTCCCCTCAACAAGACCCTGATTGTTCTCGCCTACCGCACCCTTGTCATAGAAAGGTTTCAACTGCGGGAACCGGTTTTTCATTGACTCCTTGATGCCACGAATGGCAGGGGTTGATACGTCTATATTCGTTGCTGCACAGGCCTGTCTCAGGCCAAAACTGAACGGCCGCAAAGAATCCAGCCGGCTTGAAGGACCCGGCGCAGGCGCTGTCTGTGTATCGTTACTTTTTGTACGGACGTCATCAACTATCTTGTCCGCCGCCTTCTGGACTTCAGCGGAGGGAAAATAAATATTGACCGTCACGCAGGACAAAATGAGAATGACCGCAAGAAAACCGGCTGACTTGATTATCGTTTTCATAATTCCTCCTTATAAACGGTTTTGTTGGTGATTGTAGCACGACTTTGCCCTTATGACACATTCTTCTTGCTTTCCGGCCGCGGTTGGAAGATGCGCCCCAGCCGTTCTGCCATATCCTTGAAGCTGATGGAATTATCCGGGTTCTGGTTGATAATGTCAATGCCTCTGAGCCACGCTTTTCTCACGAGATATTCATTGCCCCCATCGTGAATAAGTCCCCGTAAAAAAAAGATATCATCCGCCAGGGTGCATCGGATGCCGATCTCGCTGTAGGGATACTCTTTGAAAAAACGGTTCAGGCCGCTGTTCAGGACGGCAGAAACCGCTTCCGAACCTGTACTGATAATCGAAAGGTCATTGATCGCGTCAACACTGATTTGTTGCGGCACCTTTCTGCTTTTATCCGATCTAATCACCAAGTCGAAAAGCGCTGGCTGGCCATATTCCATCTTAAAGTTCTTCAGCGATCCTTTGATAAGGCCCGTCATGCGCCCCAACTTGATGCTTGCCGTGACCGCCTCCAGGTCAATCTGGTCAAAGGCGGCATCGGCGCCAAAGAAACGGGACGAAGAAAAGAGTCTCCCAGCAAAAAGGTTCTCGATTGTAACCCGCCCGCCCCATATCTGCGCGACAAGCCCTCCTTTTGTATGCCACTTCCCATCTTGAAATATAACTGAAGAGAACTCCCCGTCGACTATGCCAGGCAACGGCAAGGGTGACGCCTGACCTATCAGTTCCCCCAGGTTGAGGTGTTTGATAGTCATGCCTGTTTCCAGTCGCATTTCATCGAACAGAAGATTCTCCATCCTAAAACCGGCAAGGAGGATCTCGCCGCCGAAGATGGAAAAGTTGATGGGATCAGGCAGGACAAACCGGTTGGCGGAAAGCACAACATGTGTCCCAATTTTGCCGATCCGGACATCACCCTGTTCGAACCTGTCGAAGGCCACGGACCCTTGCCTAGCACCGTTTGCGGGCGACGGGGATGGATTGCCGGCCAAGGCAAGGTCGTAGGGCAGGGATACGTTCAAGCCAGTCAGTATCAACTTGTTCGAGGGGGAGTGTAACGCTCCGCCGCGAAGGGCAATGTGGCCTTCGATCATCTTTTGCTGCGGAGTTATCGACGCGGTCAACTTCAAATCCGATTCTCCTTCCAATGTTATATCCTGAAGACTCGGATAATTCTGGTTGATATAATTCTGCAGGAAGATGCCATATAGCCGCGGGCAGGACATGCCTTTGGCCTGGAGGAAAAAGACGGAGCGGTCAGGCGACAGATCGGCAGAAAACGCGTAATCACCAGTTCGGAAAAGGTCCAAAGTCCCGGAGGAGGAAAGGGAAAATGGGTTTTGGGCAAAAGACCCTTTCGAGACAATCCTTACCCGTTCACCCTTGAAGTCCTGATAGTATTGACCCCAGAGAAACTCCCCGTCGCCACCCTCCATGGTTAAATTGAAGCGGCCCTGGCGTCCTTTCTCCGGTGAACCCAGTCTCAGCTCGATTCTGCCGGTAATCCGCTCTCCTGCTTTTGAACTATCAGGCGAGGCGAAGCCACCTTCACTCAGATCAACAACGGCAGCGGCCTCCCATACCGTCGCGCCGACGGCGCGCCGACCCTCGCTCTCCAATTCAAGTCCGCCTTTTCCCTTGAATGTCCAACTACTGTAGGTCTCGGGAAGAAGGGGGCTCACAAGACCGAAAACCTGAGCAAGATCCATGGATGAAGCCCGCAAGGACAAAACCCAGGCCAGAGGCGTCACCGTACCCGATGCCCGGCCCTTCAGTAGCCCGACACCGGCTCCGGAGCCTTCAAAGGATGTCAGGGTAAACCCCGATGTCTTCTGGTCGTATGAACTGTTAAATTGTGTTTTAATGTCCCGCACATTGATTTGCTCACGCCCTTCCCCGCGGGACAGACCCTGGATGGTCGCCTTCGCACCCTCGAGGGAAAGGACGTCACCGTTCAGATTTAGCCCCGCGCTAAGCGTCACATCATCCAGCTTCATTCCACCTAAAGAGCCGGCATCAAGGGAGAGTCGGAATGAACCCGATCCGCAAGGCCGGGGTGAAAACCGGGAAACATCAAGCGTTGTCGCAAGCGTCCCCCGTCCGGTCATATCTTTTGAACTGATGTTGAAGCGGCTTTTCCCACTCAGCTTCCCACCGCCTTCGGGCTTAAAGTCCCTGATGGTTATCTCCATACCTGGAATTGAATAGCGGGTTGAATCCGACTTCAATTCCAGATGACCGTTCTTCACCACCAGAAGGTGCACCGGGGGCAATTTCTTAAGAACCGCAAAGGGGTCCGTTTTCTCATTCTTCATATGAAAGGTGAATTTCGGACCGGTGAGCAGTATCTTATCCACCTCGACCTGCCACCCGGGACCGACAGAGGCATTGACGTCGGCCTTGGCAAGTAAGATGTCAAAACCGTTCTCTTTGACGGCCCTGAGGCGAAACCCGCTGACACTTACGGCTAGTTGATGATTGAGAGAAATGTCATCGACTTGCAGAGAAATGCCGGTCAACGGCTTTATGGCTGCCGCGACTGTGTTGATGGCCCGGGGTGATTGGAGAAGGGCGAACATCCCGGCCAGAACCGCGACAGGCACGGTCAGAACCAAAATGATAAGTATTGCGATCTTCTTCCTGAACATGCGCTTTATTATAACAGGTATCATCGAAAGAGAAAGGCACAAAATGGATGAGATATGGCCTTTTCGTGGTGGAACAGATTAGGAGGGATTTTGTACGTCAAGAGGATTTTGGCTATGTGAAATATGGGGTGTTTTGCCAATCATCTTGTTAGGGATGTTTCTGGGCAGCAGTCTTTTTAATAAATCGGATCAGTTTGTGTTTGCTCGTACGCAAACAAGATATTTTTGAGCGTTATTCAGGAAAACCTCTCC
>CAZTYA010000274.1:0-3502 GCA_964617255.1 uncultured Syntrophales bacterium | reverse complement strand
CCGTGATGCCCTTCGTACACATTTTCCCTCGGTTGGATGGCGAGGTGGGGTCGCCCTCAATCTTGTTGATCACTCCCTCCGGCGAAACATGACACTGGACTGCGCAGGTATGCAGGCACATCTTGCATGTACTCTTGATCCACTTCCCCGGCTTCATCGAATTGGCTCGCGCTTGGTTCTCCACCCTCAGCTTCTCTTTCAATGTCCTTTCCTCCTTGCTTTCTTAATTTAACCTGATTGGGGTCGAGTTGCTTCTCCCACTGGCTTTATAAACCTGTACCGCTCCTTCTATAGGTCAAAAGACATGCCAATCTGTTTGTATTATAATTACCTGTAAACACAGGTATTTATATGATGTTGTTTCTAAGAAGAATGTCAGGATGGTATCAAAATCGCGATTGACAAAGAAAGATGAGCCGCATTTATGCAACAAAAGCGGCGTCATCTGAAACATTATGATATCAGTCCGATTTATTTTGTTGAGAAGATGTTTTAAAACAGGCGCCTAAACCTTTTCGCGAGTCGACCCCCGTTAGTTTGATCGCTTTTGGAGAAGAGGACAAGACAGGATATATCGATGCTGGAGGTCGCCAATCCAGCCTTTCCGCTTTTGCGACAGATGCGGCTATTCTGGGACATCCCTCTCAGGGATGTCGGAAGCGTATGCAAGATTCAACAAATTTGGTGTCTCGACAGGCTGCTCTTTGTTCTGAAGTCAAAACATAGCAGTTCTAACGACTTATGGGCATGGAGGCGTCCTGCGTCCATTCCTCGAATGAACCATCATATAACTTTACATTCTCATAGCCGAGAACACGCGACATAATGAAAGCCCATGTCGGACAACACCTGCCGGCATCACAGTAGGTGATGATTTCTTTTGACCTGTCCGGTCCAACAATTTGGGCCACCATTGACGCCAACTCCTCTTTCCTTTTGAACGTTCCAAGCGCCGTATAGGCTTCCGATGCGGGCAGGTTAACAGCTCCCGGAATATGTCCGGTTTTTTTCACAAATTCCTGTCTCCTTTCTCCCCTGTACCATTCCGGTTCTCGCACATCAACAAAACGCGCCTTACCGAAACGGCTGGCCACATAATCTTTACCCACATGCAGGGTCTTGTTCAGGGTACCCTCGTAGATGGTTCTTTTCGGGGTCACCGTTTCCGTGGAAAGTGGCCTTTTTTCACGAACCCATGCTTCCTGGCCGCCATCAAGAATGGAAATGTTTTTTAGGCCCACATACTGGAGAGTAGTCAAAACACGGGGGGCCATAACCTGATAAAAACAGACGTAGGCCTTGCAGATAATCACAACCAGGGAATCTTTGCCAATTCCAAGATCTCCGATTGCGTCAAAGAGTTCATCATCCGGAGGGTATTCTGTGTGTTGTGTGCTTTCCGAGAACGCCCACATGCCGTAATAGGCGCTTATGGCTCCTGGGATGTGACCTTCCCGATAATCCTCCACCTTTCTGATATCAATCATCACGAGCCGGGGATTGTTCAGATTGGCGGCCAGCCATTCCGTGGACACAATGGGAGAAATATCCTGAGATAAAACAGTCTGGGGCAAAGCAAGAAGAAAAAATAAAATGATCCCTCGCCAAACGATGCCACAAAGCCTTGCCTTCATGAGAATCCCTCCTTTCAGGCAAACATCTGTGAGAGGAAAAATCTTCACATGAACATTTCAAAAATTATCATCCGGTTGGGAATACGCTGAATTTTTTTCAGGATAAGTATACCGCTAAGGCAGGTTCATCACCACAAATATTTAAGGCTTACCGCTAACCTTTCCAATCAAATCATCAACAATCTTAGCGAACATCCGGGATACCTCGGCGTCCTGATGTGTTTCAATAAAAGGATGGCCTTCATCAGAAGCCTCAACGATCAACATTGCCATGGGAATACGGCCTAAAAAAGGTACGCTCATCCGTTGCGCCATCTCTTCACCGCCGCCTTTTTTAAAAATATCCACCACCCCCTGGCAATGGGGACAAACAAAGCCACTCATGTTCTCGATCACACCCAACACGGGAACCTTGACCTGATGACAAAAATTGATCGACTTACGGACATCATTAAGAGATAAATTCTGGGGTGTTGTAACAATAATCGCCCCGTCGATGTCTGGAATCAGTTGCGCAATCGAAAGGGGCTCATCTCCCGTCCCGGGAGGAAAATCCATCACCAGATAATCCAGGCTGCCCCACAGGACCTCTTCGAGCAATTGTTTCATCACCTGCATCTTCATCGGTCCCCGCCAGATGACGGCATCATCCTGATTCCTCAGCAGAAAACCCAGGGACATGACTTTTAAGTTATCGCTGTAATCAACGGGTGCAATCCCGCCTGCACCCGAATAGATTGCCTGACCTTCCAGATGAAGCAATGTGGGTATACTGGGTCCATGAAAATCCATATCCAGCAAGCCGGTCCGAAAACCCTTGAGTGCCAGAGCGCAGGCTACATTCGCAGCAACCGTGCTTTTCCCAACACCTCCCTTTCCTGACAGCACCAGTATCTTATGTTTTATCTTGCCCAGGCGTTCCTGAAGTTCATTATTCTTCGTCTCAGATTCCGGCTGCATACCTGTTCCGGAAGATGCACAGGTTCCTGAAGAACAGGATCCGTCTTTTTTCGAACAGTCCATCTCAGACCTCATCGTAAATAAAAAGTGCTTCTCGTGGGACACAACGCCTTTGGGTAAAAAGGCTACGTCTAACTTTTGTTTCTTCGTGCGGCCAATTATCCCCCGCCGGGAATACTTCTCAGAAAAACAATTTTATCTCCGTCGTTGATCTTGAAGTCCAGATTATCCTTTTTTACAAACATTTTTAAATTATACCAGACAATGGCATTGGAAATAACGCCGTTGTCACCGCCGGTGAATCTTTCATAAAAATTGCGACCGTCGCTGGTGGAAATCTGTTTGAGAAAATCGCCAAGCGTTTCACCCTGGAAATCAACAACCTCTTCGCTCTTGCCCACCCATCCGATTTCTTTTCTGATGACTGCACATTGTACTGCTAATTTTATTGCCATTACATCCTCCCGTTATGGATTTGTTGCCGCCATCGGGCTAAATCAAAAAGCATACCACGACCCCATATCGATCCGAATGCCAGCGATATTCCACAAATGGGAGGTTATTTTTTTGCGTCTGCGACTTCAATAGACGCAACAATGCAACCATATACCAATCTATAGTCGCACTCGTGAGACCATTTGTAACAAAAAGCCTTGCTTCCAGTAAAGATACGGACATCTTGGGCAAAAACAGCAACAGATTTAATGCCCACATCCCCCATGCATGCCATGCTGACCACAGGCATTACGAATGGTCAGCTCCATGAGTTCCTGATTCTTCAACGCTTCGATATTACTTTGAACCGTTCCTGCTTTAGCCATATAAACAGAAATTCCCATGGCGTTCAGCATTTCAACTGCCCGCGCACCCATGCCTCCTGTAATCACAACGTCGACTGCCTCGCCCAT
>CAZTYA010000273.1:0-3506 GCA_964617255.1 uncultured Syntrophales bacterium | reverse complement strand
GGAAAGCTGCCATGTGAAAGAGGTTTTCATCAACGAAAATCTGTCGCGCCTGGTCAGTATTGTCGAAGTCATTAAAAAATGTCTCGAAAACGGCAATAAGATCCTCATCTTCGGCAACGGCGGGAGTTCGTCGGATTCGCAGCATCTGGCGGCGGAGTTTGTAAACCGTTTCCGGATTGAGCGACCGCCCTTACCGGCCGTCTCCTTGGCGGCGGACAGTGCCGTGATCACGAGCATCGGAAACGACTACGATTTTTCCGAGATATTCAGCAAGCAGATCCGGGCGATCGGGCAACCCGGTGATGTGGCCTGGGGATTAAGCACCAGCGGAAAATCGCCCAATGTTATTAAGGGATTGGAAACAGCCAGAAAAAACGGTTTGATTACCGTCGGTTTTGCCGGCAAGGATGGGGGCGATATGGCCAGGATGTGTGATTACATCCTGACTGTGCCGTCAACCAGCACGGCGCGTATTCAGGAAGTCCACATCACGGCAGGGCATGTGATCTGCGAGATGGTCGATTTCAAGCTTTTCCAGCGGCCGGAAGTCAATTGAGAAAAACATGGCGAGGAGAAGATATCCATACATGACAAAGAAATTCAAAAAAGAGGACACCCAGGATCAGGTCGAAATCAGCAGCGACGCGGAAGAAGCGTTAAAATCGGAATCCCTGCTGGTCGGTGAGGAGGTTCTGGAGAGCATCATCCAGGAAAAAGAAAGAAAAGCGGCGGACAATTACGACAAATATCTGAGAGCGCTGGCCGACCTCGAGAATTTTAAGAAGAGAGCGGCGAGGGACAAGCAGGATACCATCAAATACGGCAACGAAAACCTGATTAAGGATCTATTGCCCTTGATTGATGGGATGGATCGTGCCCTGGCCTGTGCGGAAAACTCCGCCGATTTTGAGGCCTTCCGGGAAGGGCTCCGGATGCTTCAGGACCAGTTGTGTTGCTGTTTGCAGAAGCACGGTGTTCAGGCGATTGAAGCGGAGGGTCAGGCTTTCGATCCGAATATTCATGAAGCCCTCATGCAGGTGGAAAGCCCGGAACATCAAGCCAATCAGGTTGTGACCCAACTGGAGAAAGGTTATCTGCTGAACGGAAGATTGATCCGACCGGCGAAGGTCTGTATCTGCAAGAAATAAAAGGAATATATTCAAATAATCAGCGAGAGATTATGAAGGAGGAAAGAGAAAGATGGCAAAGATAATTGGTATCGATCTGGGGACAACAAACTCGTGTGTCGCCGTCATGGAAAGCGGCGATCCCATTGTGATAGCGAATCAGGAGGGCAATCGGACCACACCTTCCATGGTGGCTTTTACCGAAAGCGGCGAGAGGCTGGTGGGTCAGGTGGCAAAACGCCAGGCGATCACCAACTCGGAAAACACGGTTTACGCCATCAAGAGATTGATCGGAAGGAAATTCAGTTCCAAAGAAGTGCAGCACGATATTCCCATTTCACCCTATAAAATCACGGAGGCCGCAAACGGCGACGCCCAGATTACGGTTCGTGGCCGGAATTACAGCCCGGCGGAAATCTCTTCCATGGTCTTGACCAAGATGAGGCAGACGGCGGAAGACTACCTGGGAGAAAAGGTGCAGGATGTCGTTATTACCGTTCCGGCTTATTTTAACGACTCTCAGCGGCAGGCGACCAAGGATGCGGGCAAAATTGCCGGCTTGAATGTGTTGAGAATCATCAATGAGCCGACGGCGGCGGCCTTAGCCTATGGTCTGGACAAGAAGAAAGATGAGAAGATCGCCGTCTTTGACCTGGGCGGTGGTACCTTCGATATTTCGATTCTGGAAATCGGTGACGGCGTGTTTGAAGTGAAGTCGACCAACGGCGATACCCACCTGGGTGGTGAGGATTTCGACCAGATCCTGATTGACTATCTGGCCACGGAATTCAAGAAAGATCAGGGAATCGATATCCGCGGCGATAAAATGGCCCTGCAGCGGTTGAAAGAAGCGGCCGAAAAGGCCAAGATGGAATTGTCCACGGCAATGGAAACGGACATCAATCTGCCGTTTATCACCGCCGACGCCTCCGGGCCCAAGCATATGAATATCAAGCTGACCCGCGCCAAGCTGGAGGCCCTGGTGGAAGAACTGATCGAAAAGCTGGAACCGCCCTGTCGCACGGCGTTGAAAGATGCAAACCTGTCGCCCAAAGACATCGACGAAGTGATTCTCGTCGGCGGCATGACGAGAATGCCCCGGGTTCAACAGAAAGTGAAGGAAATATTCGGCAAGGAACCCAATAGGGGTGTTAACCCGGATGAGGTCGTCGCCGTCGGCGCGGCGATTCAAGGCGGTGTCTTAAAGGGCGATGTCAAGGACGTGCTGCTGCTGGATGTCACGCCCCTTTCTCTTGGTATTGAAACACTGGGCGGCGTCATGACCAAACTGATTGAAAAGAATACGACCATTCCTTCCCGGAAGAGCCAGATCTTTTCCACCGCAGCGGACAACCAGCCGGCCGTCAGCATTCACGTGCTCCAGGGCGAACGGTCCATGGCTCAGGACAACCGGACTTTAGGCCGGTTCG
Source organism: uncultured Syntrophales bacterium (assembly GCA_964617255.1). GTDB lineage: Bacteria > Desulfobacterota > Syntrophia > Syntrophales > JAAYKM01 > JAAYKM01. Next base: position 949 of record CAZTYA010000273.1, on the reverse strand, counting down.
AACTGGTCGGGATTCCGCCGGCGCCGCGAGGACTGCCGCAAATCGAAGTCACATTCGATATTGACGCCAACGGTATTGTGCATGTTTCCGCGAAGGACCTCGGAACGGGTAAGGAACAGAGCATCAAGATCACGGCCTCGAGTGGTTTGAATGACGCAGAGATCGAAAAACTCGTGAGGGAAGCGGAGGCGCATGCGGAGGATGACAAGAAACGCAAGGAATTGATCGAAGCGAGAAATCAGGCGGATTCTTTCATCTACAGCGTCGAAAAGAATGTCAAGGAATTCGGCGACAAGATCGACGCTGCGGAGAAAGCCAAGATTGAAGACGCCGTCGCCAAGCTGAAGAAGGCCATCGAAGGCGAAGATCTGCAGGCCATTCAGGCCGCGCAGGAGGAATTGACCAATGCCTCTCACAAGCTGGCCGAGGCCATGTATGCAAAGACAGCCCAGCAGCAGGGCGGAGCCGAAGCTCAGGGAAGCGCGGGCGGTGGCGCCCAGGAAAGCGCAGGCCGTAAGGACGATGATGTGGTCGACGCTGATTTTGAAGATGTAAAGTAATATATCAGAAAGACTTGGAAATACCCGGAAATCATTCCATTGACTTCCGGGTATTTCCATTTTATGGAGAAACGGACAGGCCTTTCGGTTTTTTTAAGTCCGGGCCTGAAGCAAAGCATAACGGGATGCAAATCAGTGATGAAAATCAAGGCAATCATTTTCACAATCAGTTTCGTCATTTTGTTTTCTTCCCCATGCGTCCGATCTGAGCATGTCGGTTCCGATAAGGTGAAAAAAAACGAAAACCGGTTTTCTCTGGGGACAATTCTTCCTCTGACCGGACCATATGAAAAATACGGCGTTCGTGTACTCGAAAGCCTGATTCTGGCGGGGAGGTTTTTCGATGCGGAACGAGAATCGTTCTGCGAACTCCATATCGAGGACTCGCA
>CAZTYA010000272.1:0-3514 GCA_964617255.1 uncultured Syntrophales bacterium | reverse complement strand
ATACTCACCGCGGAAATAACAGATGCTTAGCAACTTACAGGGATGTGTTCTCGGATGCTTCACTATAAGACATATGAAACCGCCGATACCCAGGCCCCCTGGGTGGTGTTTGTCCACGGTGCCGGCGGCAGTTCGTCGATTTGGTTTCTCCAGATCAGGGCTTTCATGCGGCATTTCAACGTGCTCCTGATCGATTTGAGAGGTCATGGCGAATCCAGACATCTCGTCAACCTCAAGGAGGACTGTCATTATAATTTCGAGGATATTACACGCGACATCATCGAGGTTCTCGATACACTGAAAATAAAAAAAGCTCACTTTGTGGGGATTTCCCTCGGCACAATCCTGATCCGCAATCTCAGCGAGATCGCATCCGAACGGGTCAGTTCCATGATCATGGGTGGCGCCATCATCCGGCTCAATATCCGGGCCAAGGTGCTGGTGGCGATCGGAAACGGGTTCAAGCGGTTTGTTCCTTATATGTGGCTGTACCGGTTCTTTGCCTGGATTATCATGCCCCGCGAGCGGCACAAAAAATCGCGGCTGCTGTTTGTCAACGAGGCGAAAAAGGTGGCCCAGAAGGAGTTCATGCGCTGGTTCAGGCTAACCTATGAGGTAACCCCTCTACTGAAATACTTCAATGAAAAGGATACCGGTATTCCAACGCTATACCTCATGGGCGATGAAGACCACATGTTCCTGCCGGCTGTGCGTCAGATTGTCACCCGGCATACCAACTCCTGGCTCGAGGTTATCGAAAATTCCGGTCATGTCTGCAACGTCGATCAGCCGCGGAAATTCAACGACCATGCCATTGCATTTCTGAAACGCATGCATGCCGCTTCCACGGAAAAGCACGACATCGGCATACCACAGTTTGCTGCCTGTCCGTCATCCGGTTCATATTAGCGATTCCCATGAAAGCGATATCGGTTTCCCGTTATCCCCTGTCAACCCACCATCCAATCCGCACCATATCCAGCCGGCAATTCGTAAATTCCTCCCACTTTTTGATCGGGTTTGCCGCCCTGGTTCTGCTTGTCCCCACCTGCAGTTTTGGCCAAACCACGATTACCCTGGATGAACTTGCCGGAGTGATGGAGTCGGCCTGGCAGACCTGGCAGGGGGTCGAGGACTACACCTGCCTCTTTTATCGTCAGGAGTGGGTCGATGGACATCTGCGGGAAAAGGAAACCATTTTGGTCAAATTCCGTAAAACGCCGCACTCGCTCTACATGAAGTGGACGGCGGACCCGCACCAGGGACGCGAAACGCTGTTTGTGAGCGGCAGGAACAACAACAAGATCAAAGTCCATCAAGGCGGTCTGATGGGCAGCATCAACATCAATCTGCACCCGCTCGGCTACATGGCCAAAAAGAGTTGCCGACACACCGTTTTCGAAGCCGGCATCGGCCACACCATCGGCCTTCTCCGTGACGGCCTGAAACTGGCAAAGGTTCGAAAGAACGGCGTTTTCACAGATCTGGGCCGGAAAAACTACGAAGGATTGAATGTGCGCTGTTACCGTGCCGTGTTCCCGAAATCCGAGGCTAAACCCGACAATACGTATTGCGCCGTCCAAGGCAAATATTATGCAGCCGATACCACTGTCTGCATAGATGACCGCAACCACCTGCCGGTGGTCGTGGAAAACCGCAATGCGTCGGGTGAATTGATCGAGTATTATGTTAACAAAAACCTCAGAATCAACACCGGCCTGACCGACCTGGACTTCAGCCCGGATAACCGGGAATACCGGTTCTGACTCCCACGTACGACCTCTTTCACACCAAGTTGATTTTCCTCAGCATAAAAACATGTTTCAGCCCGACCATATTTCATTGTTGTGCTATATCGACTAAAAAATAATTGACATACAAAGGGAACTCCCCTACATTTGACCCGCAAGAAAGCGATATCCTTCATAGAATAAGCATTCGCTTTCTGATAAAATCCCAATGGGTCTGATGGAGTGTAAAATGAAAAGATCACGCAAAGCCTTATCGGTCATTTTAGCAGCATTGTTTTTCATCGTTGCCCTCCCATCCCTGTCCGTGGCCGCAAATGCCCAACCCCTCATGAGCACACAAGATATTAAGGTGGTAAAACCTCCCGTGCTTTGCCGGGATCCGGCAGTCAGCAACTTCAACATCACCAAGACCTTGACCAACCATACGGCAACGTTCACCATGACCGGCAAGGTCTGCAACAACGGCCCCGGCGATTATAACCAACCGAATAATGCCCTCGAAGCTCATTTTAATGTCTATGCCGCCTACGGTCCGATGTTCAGTTACCCGGCAGCCGGAGAAGTCAAGTTTTTCACCCAGACCGTTGGTACAACATTGAAGAAAGGAGAATGCAAATCCTTTACCCAGGTGTTCACACGGGGAAAAGTACTCCAGTGGGGATTCAAGGCCCCCAAACCAAACGAAAAGCAGATGAAGCTGCTGTTCGAGTTTTTCGTCCGCGACGCCAAAGGGACACTGGGAACCGTCAGTCAACCAAAGGGCCTCGATTGCAATCCAAACAACAATCTTCTTTCCCAGACCTTCGACATGATGGTCAGCACGACCACTCCATAACCCGAGCTTGTCCCGGTGACAACACCCCCCTGGATGTTTCCAGAGGGGTTTGTTTTTCGCTGACAATTCTTATTCCTTTTTTCCCATATCCGGCAGAGATATCTCGACGATCAGTCCGCCGCCGGAAGAGGTCTTTGAGACTTCAGACACGTACGGTGACATGCCTTGCGGGATTGCCTAACCACCTGGTGTGGTCACGCCTTTCCAACATACAGGTATAAAAGGCAACGGATCGTGATGATTTCTCCTTGACAGGCGGCACGCACCCTCGTAGCATTCGACCATAAGAAAATTATCTCCCACCCATTACTCTTGGAGGTTGCCCGATGATGAGAAAGCTTTGCACGTTTTGGCTTGTCTTGACTGCCGCCATTTTTCTGATAACCGCCTGTCAGACGGCACAAAAAACCGAAAGCACGGAAAGCACGGCTCCCCAACCACAAGCCGCTTCGCCCAAGGAAACGCCGAAGGAAACACCCAAGGACGCACAGCAGAGCACGCAGGCCGTCAAGGGCATCAACGGCTGGGAAGGCGAGATTATCGGTAAGCCGGCCAAGGGCAGCAAGTTCACGAAGCTGAAGATCGGGATGACAATGAAACAGGTGACCAAACTGATCGGCCAGCCGAGCGATCAAGGGGCCTATATCACCGGTAAGGCATGGATTCCCTTTTATCACGGCAGCGACGTTTACCGCCACGAACTGGTTTATAAAAAGCAGGGCCGCCTGATCTTCGCGAGTGATCCCTCCGGCGATTACAATTCGGGAAACCTGATCACGATCATTCACAATGCGAAAGAAAGCGGCTACCGCTGAGCCGCACGCGGTTTAGCCATCAGCGCTTGCAAACAACTATAAAAACCCGTTAAGCAGGAGGAACCTTATATGAGTATAGACCCTCTTTTTGCACCGATTCCCGGCGCCGATCA
>CAZTYA010000271.1:2660-3517 GCA_964617255.1 uncultured Syntrophales bacterium | reverse complement strand
ATCCTTCAAAGAAATCTTGAGCGTCTGGTGATATGGCCTCTTGTTGAGCGCATTATTTGAAATGGCCAACAAACTCTTGCATGATCATGCATTTCATATGGAAAGGGGGGGCACATTCGTCTCGCCCCCCCTCACAAAACTTTCGTATCGGATCTTGAACTGAACCCCAAAAGAACTCTTTTCAAATTAAATTCTTGGGGCTGCTATACATTGACTACTCATGCAGCTTGACATCTTTTGAATTCGTCGGACAAGAGCCCCACGATGATGGACATGCTGAAATACTTACCGTGTATGTCCCAGAGCTTCCTGCTGTCCATCCACCCACGAAATCACCGACATTGACGGTTCCATTAGCATGTGGCCCCGAGGTTGCGTTATAGTCTCCATTCAAGAGCCCCTGCGAATATTGCTGAGTCAGCGTGGACTGAACGGAGGCAAGAGCACCTTCAACAGCTTTCTGCCGTGACTCCCCCTGCAGATCAAAAAACTTCGGAATCGCCACCGCCGCCAGAATACCGAGGATCACCAGGACGGCGATGATCTCGATCAGGGTAAAACCTTTCTGATTTCTCTTTTTCAACATGTTCATTCCTCCTTGGTTTTTGTTTATGTCACTTGGAACTGCCTTTCTTTTTTTTTCTTTCTGCTGCTGGATGAGCCGCGCCGTCACCCCCTTTCACAGGCTTTCTTTATATCAAGGCTGTTCGCATACAGTGTGCCAGCGCGGGTGCATTGCCGAACCGGCCCCATATCGAGCGGTTCCGCATCGCCCCCCGGGCGGGGGGGGGCGCGGGGCCCGGGGGCGGGGGGGGGGGGGGGGGGGCGGTGTGTGGGTGGGGGGGGGGGGGGGGGGG
>CAZTYA010000271.1:0-2650 GCA_964617255.1 uncultured Syntrophales bacterium | reverse complement strand
CTGCCTGCTTGCTGTCTCTCTCGCCCCCCTTCAATCATTGAAACGGACATCTACAAATTTTGTAGTCTCTTCATGGAGGCTACGTCGATTCCGTATTTCCGGACACGGTGCCACAGGCTGCGCTGGTTGATGCCCAGAAGTTCCGCCGCCCGCACCTGAACGCCCCCCGTTCGAGTCATGGCCTCGATGATCATTCCCTTCTCGATCTCCGCCAGCCTGTCATCGAGGGATTCAGCACCGTCTTGACGGGAAGCGATTCGTACCTCCCCCTTCACTTCTGTGGGGAGGTGAACTGTCTCGATGTCCCCCTCGGCAATGACCACCGCCCGCTCGATCGCGTTCTGAAGTTCCCTGACGTTCCCCGGCCAGGAATAGCCGAGAAGCCTTTGCATTGCCTCCGGGGAAACGCGGATGGTTCGCCCCGCCCGTTCCAAAAAGAAGTCTACCAGCAGGGGGATGTCCTCCCGCCTCTCCCGTAGCGCCGGGAGGCGGATCGAAAATACGTTGATCCGGTAGAAGAGGTCCTCCCGGAATGTCCCGGCGCGGACCATCTCCGGGAGGTCCTTGTTCGTGGCGGCAATGAAGCGGACATTCACCTCGATGGGCTTCGTCCCGCCGACCCGTTCGAACACTCTCTCCTGGATGACCCGGAGCAGCTTTGCCTGGGTTGCCAGGGGCATGTCTCCGATCTCGTCCAGAAAGATCGTCCCCCCGACGGCCAGTTCGAACTTGCCCTTCTTCTGGGCAACGGCTCCGGTGAAGGATCCCTTCTCGTGTCCGAAGAGTTCGCTCTCCAGGAGCCCCTCCGGGATGGCCACACAGTTGATCGTGACGAAGGGCTTGTCTCTCCGGGCGCTGTGCTCATAAAGGGAAGCAGCGATGAGTTCCTTTCCCGTGCCGCTTTCCCCGGAGATGAGGACGGTGGAGTCGGTGGGGGCCACCTTCAGGATTTGGCCGAAGACCTCCCGCATGACCCGGCTGTGACCGATGATGCCGGGAAAGCGTTCCCTTGCCTCCACCCTGGACAGCAGTTCCGTAACCTGAGAAAGAACCTGTGAATATCGCTGAACTTCGTCTTTCGGTTTTGGTTCCGGTATTTCCTCCGGCGCTGTGGGAAGCAGTTGCAGATCCTCTGCGTTCCTGACAAACACCTTCACGGGTTTGAGGAGAATCCACAGGATGAGGAAAGCGGAGACAAAGGCTACCACTCCTATTGCAACCGTCCAGGCGACAATGGAAAAGAATGGATCCGTTCCCGCCCCGGCACCCCTTACGATGATCCTGTAGGTCACGATGATGCCGATGATCGAGATGCCGCTAAATATTAAAGGAACCAGAACATAAAGACTGACATGGAAGATTCTCTTCTTCATCATCAATGGTTGACGGCGAAACTGCAATCATGATTTCACCATCTTGGTCAGGTCCCACATCGGCAGGAAGATGGCCAAGGCAAAGAAGCCAACAACGGCGGCGAGGCCCACTACCATGATAGGGCCGATGAGGTCGGAAAGCTGTTTAACCTGGTAGGCCACCTCCTCATCATAATGGACGGAAATAACCCTCATCATTTCTTCGATGTTTCCCGATTCCTCACCAATCGCCACCATGTCGACCACCATGGGAGGGAAATATTTAGCAGACCGCAATGGTGCAGCGATTCCCTGGCCTTGCTGCATCATCTCCTGGATGCGGGAAAACTGCATGGCAATGGCGGCATTCCCGATTGTCCCGATGAGAATTTTCATGGTCGTCATGACCTGGACACCACTGGACTGGAGTATCGCGAAAATACTGGCAAAACGGGACATGGCCGCCTTCAGAAACAGAGGTCCGAAGAGTGGCATCTTCAGTAGCAAGGTGTCCCGTGTCAACTGGCCCCTCTCGGTTTTGAAATAATTCCGCAACAGGAAAATCCCCAGAACGATCCCAGCCAAAAGGATATACCAGTAATTGTGCAGAATCTGATAGAGCATCATGGCAATTTTCGTCGGCAGCGGAAGAGTAATACGGGCCTGGGCAAAAATTGCGACAAATTTCGGTATGACAAAAGTCAGCAGAACGATGAATGCAGACCCCAAGGCGACAAGCACGATGATTGGGTATTGGAGGGCGGCTTTAATGTCAGATTTGATTTTAAATTCATGTTCCATGATGTAGGTTAGCCGATCCAGGACGTCAGGAACCGTTCCGCTCACCTCACCGGCATTTACCATGCTTCTGTATAGAGGCGAGAAAATCTTGGGGTGCTTCTCCAGAGCGTCCACAAGGGTCGAGCCTTCTTTGATGTCTGCTCCAATATGACCAATGGCCTTCTTTAGAAGCTTGCTCTGGGTCTGCGCTTCCAGAACCTGGAGGAGTCGGATGATGGGGATTCCCGCCAGAAGCATGGTCCGCATCTGCTTTGTGAAGAGAATCAGTTCCTGCGGTTTGACGGAACCGAAGAATTCTTCCAACCTGGCTGACAACCCGGTATCCGCAATGCTCCCCGCTGCAGAAATTCTGGCTGGAATGAATCCCCGGACAACCAGGAGGTTGTTGGCCGTCTCGGCCGATTCCGCCTCGATGACTCCCGAAACGGTGGCCCCGTTCTCGTTGATCGCCTGGTAGGCGAAACTGGGCATGGCACTCCTCCCTTGCTTCTTACACC
>CAZTYA010000270.1:0-3545 GCA_964617255.1 uncultured Syntrophales bacterium | reverse complement strand
GGGGTGCTGGTTGGATTTACACCATGCGTTTATCCGGTTATTCCGGTAACCGTTGCCTTTATCGGCGCCCGGAGCGCCAACACACGCACCCGGAGTTTTCTCCTTTCGCTCTTTTATGTTCTGGGTATTGCGCTGACCTACACATTGCTGGGCGGCATTGCCGCTTTATCAGGCAGACTGTTCGGCCAGATCCAGGCGAATCCATGGACTTACATCATCATGGCCAATGTCTGCATCCTGATGGGTTTATCGATGCTGGAAGTGTTCAGTTTACGCCTGTACACACCGGAGGCAATTTCCCGCTTCCAGACCCGGAAAAAAACAGAAGGCTGCCTCAGCAGCTTTCTTATCGGTGTTCTGTCGGGATTTGTCCTGGGCCCCTGCACCACGCCGGTCCTCACGGTGCTCCTCACCTACGTTGCCAGCCGCCAGAATCCTGTGTTCGGGATGGCGCTCTTGTTCCTGTTTTCCCTGGGTATCGGCACGCTACTGATTCTGGTCGGCACCTTTACCGCTTTTCTGACACGCCTCCCCAAATCCGGCCCCTGGATGGTCCGGGTAAGCCACCTTTTCGGATGGATGATGATCGGGATCGGTGAATACTTCCTGATTCTTGCCGGAACGCTTTGGTTGTAAGAGAAAATCATGAGCACTATATTACATCAGATCAGCATATTCAGAAAGTCTCGCCGGAAAGACGGGCATCTGGGCCGAATGCTTTGCACCATGATCCTGCTGTTTTTCCTCGTGATTTCCTGCAGTCCCGGCCGGGAAATCGACCAGCAGGAGGAAGGGGTAGCCCCCGATTTCACCCTTCGGGATTTAAATGGCCAAGCATTCCATCTTAAAGCTGAACGCGGCAAAACGGTCCTGATGATCTTTACGACAACCTGGTGTCCATCCTGTCGTGAACTCATCCCCGCCTACCGGGAACTTTATCAAGTCTACGGGAAACGGGGCCTGGTCATGGTTAATGTGAATATTCAGGAACCTCTGGCGAGAGTCAGGGAATTTGCAAAGAACAATCAAATTCCCTACCGGATCCTGCTGGATGAAGACGGCAGCGTCGGCATGGCTTACGGCGTCATGGGCGTACCCGCCATGATCCTGATTAACCAGGATGGTGAACTGATCAGTTCGGATACCATGACGATTCTGGAAATCCTGGGGAAAATGTTTCCCGACCCTGGGCCGCCGTCCCTGTCCAATCGTTCAAGCCGGCCCCAGGGGTCAATCAATTGATCAGGCCGGGGTCGTCCCGGACGGCCAGTTTCTCCTGCGATAAAATTTGATCGACCCGGCATTCACCGTATCCGGACCGCTTGTTAGCCGTACTGATTCGTGCCGTTAAGGTCTCCAACGAGCCCTGGGACGCACAGGCAAAATCCGCTTTCTTGTTCTGCATGGTGCTGATTCCATTGACGACGGAATCGTACACTTTCAAATTACCATTACCTAAATGCTTGAGTTTAATGATGAGATCGGTTTTGTCGTTGGGAAGAGCCACCTTCACCGCAATGGTTTTATCCGAGCAATGGTCTTCGGCAATGAAAAAGTCGGGCGGATCACCCTGGGTGTAATTCTGAAAGGCCAATGCAATAAAAATGGATAAATTTGAATAGGCAGCCAGGGTAAAATCGCTTTTCTGTTTTTCCGTTCCGGCGGTCCATACGTCTTTCCCGGCAACAAAAGGTATCAGGACATCCATAAATACCGAATCCTTAACGAGTTTGCAGAATCCGTCCTGCCTTTCGGTGCCGTTGAGCAACGTTTCTTTTGACAGATTCCTGGACGCGGCGGTGGAACTTTTGAACAATGCATGAACGAAAGACAGAGCCTTTTGTTTGAGGAAACTGGCGTCCCCGGCATCAGCAACCCCTTGTGTCAACAAAAAGGCCGCCACAAAGAATATCATCCTGATTTTCATAATTTTTCTCTCTATTCTCGCGGTCTGAGATCAAAACCGCCTGCTTCCCTTTATTTCAGTTCAGAACAATTCATGATGCCCGCAGGCATTACATCACCATATACTTCGGTATTCCCTTGATGGGCATGGCCTGGATTACCATCCAGCAGTTTAATTATCTTATCGACAAATTCTTTTTTATCTTGATCTGCTTTTCCGTTTTTCTTCGGCAACGCCAAAACAGGTTCCAGGGTGATCTGCAGATACTTGATGGATGCGATTTTAGCCAAACGTGCTTCATGCCGCAAGTAGGTTTTTTTATCCGCTTCGGGAATATTTGAAAGCACAAAACCCTCTAAATTGTCAACCGTTTTCACCATTTCGCCGCGCGGTTCCCATTGCTGCCGGCTCAAGATGATCGGCCCGGTTAAGTCCTTTGCCAGCCAGATGTAATCCCGCCGGTCATTCGCTTCATGATAGCAGGCTTTTTCATGAGGGAGTTGGTCGCCGAAATAGCATAGGTCCATTAAATGATAGTTTCCGGCGGGTTGTCTTCTCGTATGGGCCGGGGCAAACGAATCCTGAATGATGTGCAGACCATGGCCCACCAAAAACAGATATTCCGCTTTTTTGTTCGCTTCCAGATAGTCAAACGCCTGCGATAAAACCTTTAACACATCCTGTTTTGTTCCGATACAAGCCTCCCGGGCGGATTCCAATTGGGTTCCATCCGCTGTTCTGTTGCGCAGGGCATGCAGGTGCTGACCGGAGGGATTCCGGTGCCACTGTAAAATATCCGGGGGAAACTGCCAGAATGTGGCCAGGGAAAGGACATAGTTCCCATTGGGAACGTCCGTGGCGTAAACACCCCGGGTAATCTGATAAAGGGCATCAAACTCGTTTTCCAAGCGGGAATAGTATTCTCCGCGACCCTCGGCTTTCCATTTATTCTGGAGGTACTCATAGGCTTGCCGGGTCAATTCCTCATGGCCGCTGTGGGCATCCAGAGTCAGGGCGTTGGGATCAAGGGCGACATAAAAGCCTGGTGATTGCACCGGCCACAAAAGTAAGGTTACAATGAAGATTGGTTTCAATAAACGCAATAAAATCGAGTTCATGGTCATCCCCTTTCAGGCAAACATCCGCCCGTCCTCATGCAAAATACCGGTCCAGTTTTTCGTAGGTTCGGATCATCCGGTCTTCAATTCTCTTGCGGCAAACCTCAAATTCCGGTCCGTCGAGATAGGCCGGCACCGTCTCCAATTCCTCAGGGAAATGTATCAGAACCCGGCTGAAAGGTTTGGGTACCATGAACCGGTCCCAACTGTTGAAAATCCAATATTTCTCGCAAACGACATAAACAGGACAAATCATACCCCCGATGCGCTGGGCCATCGCCAGCAATCCCGCTTTTACCACCCGGGGCGGACCGGTGGGACCGTCGATGATATGGGCGCCGATCCCGTATTGCATGATTGCATTGACCATTTCCCGCAGGGCCTCTTTGCCACCCCGGGAACTGGACCCGCGAACAGGGAAAAAACCAGAATTCTTCACGATACCGGCAATGAAATCGCCATCTTGGCTGCGGCTGATCATGATGGGAACGGTCAGTTTATACATGCGCGGCAGAAAAAAG
>CAZTYA010000269.1:0-3552 GCA_964617255.1 uncultured Syntrophales bacterium | reverse complement strand
CAAGAATATCAGAGACGTCTTACCGAACGGATACGCGAGTTAACCGAAGGCGTTGATATTGATGCCGCCCGTTTGAGTCAGGAAGTGGCCATTATGGCGGATAAAAGTGACGTCACGGAAGAAATCGTTCGTCTAAACAGCCACATCAGTCAATTCCTTGAGATGTTGCGCAGCGAAGACGCTGTGGGGCGAAAAATTGATTTCCTCATTCAGGAGATGAACAGGGAGATCAATACCATTGGTTCCAAAACGGGAGACCTGGAGATTTCAAAAAACGTCATTGAAATCAAAAGCGAGCTGGGGAAACTGCGAGAACAGGTACAGAATATTGAGTAGAAACGGTGATATGAACGGGTCGGGCCTTTTTCTGGTTGTTTCCGCCCCATCGGGGACGGGAAAAACGTCCATTTGCCGGGAAGTGATGAAGATGTTCCCGGACATCCGTTTTTCCGTCTCTCATACGTCGCGTCCGCCGCGACCGGGAGAAGTTGATGGAAAGGATTATATCTTCATTTCCCGTGCTGAGTTTGAGGCAATGATCGCAAGGTCCGAGTTTGTCGAATGGGCTGAAAATTATGGACAGTTATACGGCACATCTGCAGGGGGGCTGGATACCCTGGCGAGGGATAATCACGACGTCATTCTTGATGTCGACCCCCGGGGGGCGAAAGCCCTCAAAACCCGTTATCCCGAAGCGGTCTTTGTTTTTATCCTGCCTCCGTCACTGGAGGAATTGAAAGATCGTTTGCGGAAGCGCGGTCATGAGGACGAGGCCGCGCTTGCCATTCGGTTTGGCAATGCGGTGACGGAAATGGCGGAAGTGATTTGGTATGATTATGTAATATTTAATGATAAATTATCAGAAGCAATTGATCTGCTTCGCGCCATTTATCTCGCGGAGAAAAATCGTGGAAAAAGGCGGAAAGCAGATATCGAAAAGTTATTATTAAATCGGAGGTAAAATCAATTATGGCAAGAATAACCATCGAAGATGCCCTGGAAAATGCACAGACCCGGTTCGGTCTCGTCATGCTGACGGCGCAGAGAACAAGGCAGCTTTTGAAAGGATCGGCTCCCTTGGCGGATGTCCGGAATAATCGGGAAATCGTGGCCGCACTGCGGGAAATTGCCGCCGGCAAGGTGACGTATGCACATCCCGAATATCTGAAGGGCGCTAAAGAGGATTTCAAACCCATTCCGGACGATATGGAGTTCATTGGTGACGAAGACTATGCTGAGCCGGAACTCTAGCCCCCGGGGGAAACTGATATTCGCCCTCGACGTCGGTGAGGACTTGGCGGAGGCCCTTTCTTGGGTGGACCGTCTTGCCGGTCATGTCGGTCTGTTCAAAATAGGTAAAGAAGCCTTTACCCATTTTGGCCCGGAGATTGTTTATCAGGTTCAACAACGGGGCGGAGATGTATTTCTGGACCTGAAATTCCACGATATTCCAAATACGGTGGCGCGTGCCGCGGAAGCGGCGACCGGTCTAGGGGTATCCATGTTTAACATTCACGCTTCCGGCGGCAAGAAAATGATGGAAGAAGCTGTTTCCTCAACGCGTATCTTTTCGGATAAAAAAGGTTTTTCCATGCCGGTGATTCTGGCGGTCACGATACTGACCAGTCTCAACGATGATGATCTGAAGGAGATCGGATTTCGGGGAACCACGCGGGAATCTGTTTTGGGGCTTGCCCGTATGGCGCAGGACGCCGGTGTGCATGGTGTGGTGGCTTCTCCTCAGGATATTGACGGTATCAGGGCGGCCTGCGGGCAGGATTTTCTCATAGTAACGCCGGGGATTCGGGGCGCGGGTGCTGCCAAGGACGATCAGAAACGGACCCTGTCTCCCCTGGAGGCGGTTTCTTTGGGCGCGGATTATTTGGTCATTGGCCGCCCCATCCGTCTCGCATCCGATCCCGCACGGGAAGCCGACGCCATTGTCAGCGAGATGATTCAGGGTATGGCCTGCCGCCGGAAGCTTCGTTAAATCACTTTTATCAGTCAATCGCCGGTTAAAGTTGGTTCTCTGAGTATTGACGTTCTTTTTGGAGTTTTTCAAAAAACAGCGTAATATCATTCTGTCTTGAGGTGCTTTAAAAGGCCAGATTTCTCCCGGAAGAGATGCATGGTGTTTATATACGGTATTAATCCCTTAACAGAAGCTCTAAAAAAGGATACGACAGACATTCAAAGCCTCTTCATTGCCAAGGGCAGGGAAGGGGAAAATATTCGGCACCTTATTAACCTGGCTTTGGCCAAGGGGATTCCTATTGTCTACCGGAAACGCGAGGAGTTGGACCGGTTTGTCGGCGGTGCCTTCCACCAGGGAGTTGTTGGTGTCTGCCGTGAATTCTGTTATGCGGCTGTTGAAGACATCGTGGCCCACCGACCGGAGTCGTCCAGGGGAGACCTCATTGTTCTGCTCGATGGAATAACGGATCCGCAAAACCTTGGCGCCATTATCCGGACCGGTCATTGTTTTGGCGTCAATGGTCTCATCATCCCCGAGAATCGTTCTGCATCACTAACTGCTTTGGTTCTAAAGGCCTCAGCCGGTGCGATGCTTCACACGCCGGTGGCGATGGTGGTCAATCTGGCCAGAACCATCGACTTCCTCAAAGAACAGGGTTTTTGGATCTATGGGGCGGATGCAACCGGGAACGCGGACCGCCGAATCTTTGATAAGGTTAACCGTGTCGCTTTGGTGATGGGAAGTGAAGGGAAAGGGATCCGTCCACTCATTCGCAGAAAATGTGATTATCTGGTGTCCATACCCATGAAAGGGAAGATTAATTCCTTGAATGTTTCCGTTGCGGCAGGGATTCTCATCCAGGCTATTGTTGGGCGATGGGATGAACAATAAACGTTCGCGCCGCTTTCTGAACGATTGACCCCCCCTTTCAGAATGATCGTGTTTTTCTGATACCCGGGCTGATCATGACAGTGAAAGTTTCACGGTTATCTGTGGTTTATCCTTGAAAAATTATCGAGGTTAGTGCAATATCGCATCTGCATTGGCATTTCTTGAAAAAAGAGTTCCTGTTTCTAAACAAGGGAGGAGATAATATGCCTGAATTTTTATGGGAGGCGACAAACAGGAAAAATGAACAGAAAAAAGGGGAAATGGAAGCAACCGATGAGGCTGCATTAAGAGGCCAGCTTCGTCGCTTGGGATATCGTAATATTAATGTCAAGAAGAAGCCCAAGGATTTATTGGAGTATATCCCTTTTCTTAAGAAGAAGGTCGCGGAAAAAGATGTTGTTGTTTTTGCCCGCATCTTTTCCACGATGATCAACGCAGGCTTACCACTTATCCAGTGTTTGAATCTTCTGGCGGAACAGGAAAAAAATAAAGTTTTTGCCAAAATCATCAACACCATCCGGGAGGATATTGAGGGGGGATCGACCCTCTACGACGCCTTGAAGAAACATCCCCAGGTTTTTGATGAGCTCTTCATCAGTCTTGTCGCCGCCGGTGAAAGCGGCGGTATCCTGGATATCATTTTACTCAGGCTGTCAAACTATATGGAAAAGGCGCTGAAACTGAAG
>CAZTYA010000268.1:0-3561 GCA_964617255.1 uncultured Syntrophales bacterium | reverse complement strand
GAAAATGAATCTTTCTGTGATGGACGTGGCCGGAGAGCTCCTCGTCGTGTCCCAGTTCACATTGCTTGCGGACTGTAGAAAGGGCAGGCGGCCCTCTTTTACCGGAGCCGAGGAACCCGATCAGGCAAAAAAACTGTACGAGTATTTTCTGGATCGGGGAAGGCTGGCTTACGGAAAGATATCATGCGGTGAATTTCAAGCCATGATGAAGATTCACCTGATCAATGATGGACCGGTGACGATTTCCATCAGCAGTCGAGCGTAAAATCGGGGCAGGCACTTGGAAGGCATAAAAAAAGAGATTAAAGACCTTTGCGACATCCGGATCGATAAAGACGGTGTTTGGTATTACCGCGGCGCGGAAATGTATCGTCACGATATTGTCCAGTATCTTTATGCACACATGAAAAATACGGCGGATGGCGAATATTACATTGAAATGTCCGAATATGACCGCTGTAAAATCGATGTCGAAGACACAGCCTTCGTCGTAAAATCCGCCGAACGTATTCATGCGGATAACGGTCAGAAAGAGGCGATTCGCATTCATCTTTCCGACGGGTCTTCGGAGGAGTTACGGCTTGACAGTTTGTCCATATCCAGGGAAAATGTTTTGTATTGTCGGATCAAGCAAAATTCATTTAAGGCGCGTTTTTCCAGGAAAAGCTACTATCAAATCATCAATGATGTGGAATATGATGATCAGCTAGGGAAATATTTCCTGAAAATCAACGGTGACCGATTCTTTATCGAAGAGAACGACCATTAATCAATTCATACGGAGGTTAGGAGCGTTGGAAGAGAAGATCAGAGAGGCGTTAACATTTGACGATGTGCTTCTGGTACCCAGTGAATCCTCGATATTACCCAAGGACGTGGATACATCCACATTTCTTACCAAAAATATCGCCCTGAATATACCCATTGTCAGCGCCGCCATGGATACCGTTACGGAGTCGCGGACCGCAATATGCCTGGCCCAGGAGGGCGGTATCGGCATTATTCATCGGAATATGAGTATTGACCGCCAAGTGCTGGAAGTCGATAAAGTCAAGAAATCCGAGAGCGGTATGATCATCTCTCCCATTACCATTGAACCTGACCAGAAGGTTAGTGAAGCCCTCGACCTGATGAACCGTTACCGGATTTCCGGTGTACCCGTGGTCAAGAAAAAGCGACTGGTGGGGATTTTAACCAACCGAGATCTTCGCTTTGAAACAAATCTGGAACAGCCCGTGTCCAATGTGATGACCAAGGAAAATCTGGTGACGGTTTCAGCCAGTATTTCCCTGGACGAATCCAAGCGCCTGTTACATCAGCACCGGATCGAAAAGCTCCTCGTGGTGGATGATGACTTTAATCTCAAGGGCCTCATTACCATCAAAGACATAGAAAAAATTAAGAAATTTCCTTTGGCATGCAAAGATACACTCGGACGGTTGCGGGTAGGCGCCGCTGTGGGTATTCTTGATCGTGAAGAGAGGGTATCCGCCTTACTGGCGGCCGGTGCGGATGCAATCGTGATCGATACGTCTCATGGCCACTCCTCAGCAGTCCTGGATGCCATTCGGGACACGAAGAAAAATTTTCCCCAATGTGAATTGATCGCCGGTAACGTCGCAACATCCGAAGGGGCAAAGGCCCTGATCGAAGCGGGAGTCGACGCCATCAAGGTCGGGGTGGGTCCCGGTTCCATCTGCACCACCAGAATCATTGCCGGTGTCGGTGTCCCACAGATCACAGCCATAACGGACGCCTGCAAAATAGCCGGTAAATACGAAATTCCCGTTATCGCCGACGGCGGAATCAAATATTCGGGGGACATCGTCAAGGCATTGGCCGCAGGCGCTCATACCGTCATGATCGGAAGCCTTTTCGCCGGGACAGAGGAAAGTCCGGGTGAAACGATCCTGTATCAGGGCCGCAGCTATAAAGTATACCGGGGCATGGGCTCTCTTGAGGCGATGAAACTTGGCAGCCAGGACCGGTATTATCAGGATGATATTGAAAGTACGATCAAACTGGTGCCGGAAGGGATTGAGGGTAGGGTACCTTTTCGCGGTTCTTTATCCGTCAGCATTTTCCAGCTTATAGGCGGGCTGAAAGCCGGCATGGGCTATGTCGGATGCAAACTGATCAAAGATTTGAGAAGCAAGGGAAAATTCGTCCGCATCACTTCAGCCGGTTTGCGGGAAAGTCACGTGCACGATGTCATCATCACGAAAGAGGCTCCGAATTATTGGATGGATTAAGCGTGTAGTCTTATCGATCCAATATTCTTGAGATATAATAATGTCCGCGAATAATTTTGTTCACCTGCATGTTCACACCCAGTACAGTCTTTTAGACGGTGCCATCCGCATCGGCGATTTGTTTGCCAAAGCCAAAGAATACGGCATGTCGGCCATCGCGATTACGGATCACGGCAACATGTACGGCGCAATCGATTTTTATCAGCAGGCGCAGAAAAACGGTATCAAACCCATCATTGGTTGCGAACTCTACGTTGCCCCCCAAAGCAGGTTTGAAAAAACCGCCGGCTACAGCGGGGACAACGCCAACCATTTGGTTGTGCTGGCCAAGAACCTTACAGGCTATCAGAACCTCATAAAACTCACCAGTATCGGCTATTTAGAAGGATTCTATTATCGGCCCCGTATTGACAAAGAAGTTCTGCGTCAGAACCATGAAGGTTTGATCGGTCTAAGTGCCTGTTTACATGGTGAAATCTCCAGTAAACTCCTGAAGGGAAGACGGCAGGAGGCTGAAGAGGCGGCGAAGCAATACCAGGATATCTTCGGGCCGGAGGATTTCTATATCGAAATTATGGAAAACGGCTTGGCAGAGCAGGATGTTGTCAATCGCCAGTTGATAGAAATCGGTAAAAAACTCAATATTAACCTCGTCGCCACCAACGATTGCCATTATCTGACGAAAGAAAATGCGGAAGCGCACGAAATTCTCCTTTGTATTCAAACCGGTAAAACGATCAATGACAGCGACCGTATGAAATTCAGTACGAACCAGTTGTATCTGAAATCCCCGGAAGAAATGGCGCAAAGCTTCGATCAATTACCGGAAGCCATTGAAAATACAAGCAGAATTGCGGAACGCTGCAATGTTACACTGGAACTGGGAAAATTCTTTTTGCCCAACTTCGAAATCAAAGACTCGGAAGAGACCCTCGACGAACGGCTGACCAAAGAGGCGGAAAGGGGTCTGGCAAATTTGTTTCCGCTCATTTTGAAGCAGGCAAAAAACGAATCGGAACACGACGCATTACGCTCGCAGTATCAGGAAAGGCTCTATCATGAATTAAACATTATCAAAAACATGGGTTTTGCGGGATATTTTCTGATCGTCTCGGACTTTGTCCGCTATGCAAAAGAACATGACATCCCGGTCGGGCCGGGGAGGGGGTCTGCCGCCGGCAGTCTTGTCGCCTATGCCCTGGAGATTACAAATATTGATCCCATCAAGTACTGTTTGTTCTTCGAGCGTTTTCTGAATCCGGACCGTATCAGCATGCCCGATATCGATATCGATTTCTGTCCCGAAGGC
>CAZTYA010000267.1:0-3570 GCA_964617255.1 uncultured Syntrophales bacterium | reverse complement strand
AGAAACAAAGTGCCGCCGTCGGCTTCCTCAAACCGGCCGATGCGTCGGGCACCGGCGCCGGTGAAAGAACCTTTTTCATGTCCAAAGAGTTCACTTTCCAGCAGATTTTCCGAAAGGGCGTTGCAGTTGACGGTGATAATGGGTTTGTTTGATCGTGGGCTCAACTGGTGGACCAGTCGGGCAAACAATTCCTTGCCCGTTCCGCTTTCTCCCTGGAGCAGCACCGTGGCCCGGCTGTTGGCGACGCGGCCCGCCATATTGATCAGTTCCTGCATGGGGGCGCTGCGGTAGATGATCTGATCCGTTGTGATGCTCTTGTCCCGCAATTCCTTGCGGAGCAGTTCGTTTTCCCGGATGAGGTTTCGCCGCTCGGCGACCCGGTCGACCAGGATCAGCAGTTCGTCGAATTCCAGAGGTTTCATGATATAGTCCAGGGCCCCGGCTTTCATGGCTTCCACGGCCGTTTCAATCGTGCCGTGGGCCGTGATGATGACCACATCGATTTCGGGGTTGATCGCCTTGACGGCCTTGAGAACATCCATGCCGTCCATGCCGGGCATTCGGTAGTCCAGAAGGAGAAGGTCGAAGTGATGATTGCGCACATGTTGCAGGGCCGTCTCGCCGTCCGCCGCTTCCATGACCGCATGCCCCTCACTCTTAAGGAAGTCCCTCAGCATCTCCCGCTGTGATTTACCGTCTTCAACAACCAAAATATTCAGTTTTTTCATCTTATTCCTTTATTTCCGGTTCCGTAATTTTTGGTTTTCCCTGTCCCCTGGCTTTCATCAGAAAGATTTCAAAAGTTGTTCCCTTGTTCTTCTGACTCCAGACGCGGATTTCACCCCCGTGGCCGCGGATCATTTCATGGGCGAGAGTCAATCCCAACCCCAGGCCTTTTTCCTTGGTGGTATATTCCGGGTTAAAAACTTGCTCCACTTCCTCGCGGGTCATCCCGCATCCCGTATCGGACACGGAGATTTTGATCATGTTGTTCTCGGCCATTGCGGTGGAAATAGATATTTCCCCTTCCTTGTCAATGGACTCCATGGCGTTTTTGATGATGTTCAGCAATGCCTGCTGGAGTTTATCCATATCCATAGGGATGAGAAGGTTATCATCGGGTAGGTCGGCATGGATGGTGATGCCCTTCACCCTTGCCTCCTCGGAAAGCAGGTTCAGGATTTTCTGGAGGACGTTGGCAATCGGGTATTCGCGCAGTTCGAGACGGCGGCTCCTGGAAAAAGAAAGAAATTCCTCAATGATGCCGTTGAGCCGTCGAATTTCATCCCGAATGACGCCGGTCATGGTCTGAAAATCATTCACTTTGTCCGGATCTGACGGGACAAAGTCACGCTTGAGTCTTTGTGAGGCCATGCTGATGGCATTCAAGGGATTGCGAATTTCGTGGGCCACCCCGGCGGCGAGCTGCCCCAGGGCTGAAAGCCTTTCCGCTTTTTCCAGTTGCCGCTCCATCCTGACGATGCCGGCCAGATGGCTTTTCTGATTCTTATACATCAGCCACACTGCCAGAAGAGCAATAATGACGATCAAAATCATGATGATGAACATGTTACGGGTGTTTTCGGAGATGAGCCGGTCGGCGTTGCCACGCTCCAGGCCCAGGCGGACAATGCCGATGATTTCTTCGTTGAGTTTCAAGGGGACGGCGATATCCAGAATATTCTTTTGCAGATAAGTCACTTGCCTGCTGGTCAGGCCCTTTTTGCCCGCCATAATTTCCGCCTGGGGCATTTGGCCCGGACGCCATTTCTGAGGGATAACTCCCGTCTGGGCGTAGCGTTTGCCGGTCTGGTCGATCATGATCATATAGACCAGCCCCAGCCCCTTGGCGCCGCCCGATTCGTCCACCGCCTGTTCGATGGACACTTTCGTCCCCCAGTAACGAAGACCCGTGCGATCCAGGGCGATAATGATAATCCCGCTGCCGTCTTTTCGATTCAAGGCAATAAAACCGATTTTATTGACTTTTGCATAGGCGGAAAAGATATCCAGGTTCATGAATGGATGGATTATCTGGTCGCCGGTGATCTCACCCGGAGCGGCAACATCGAGTTTGATTCTCCGGCTTTCGTAAATGATCTGGCCGTTTTTATCGATTACGCCCGCATACCAGAGACCTTTATCGTTCGCATATTTCTGCAGGTATGCCGTCGTCAGGGTTTTGTTCTGCCACATCTGGTCGATTTCCTTGCCCATATCGACCAGGGCTTTGTTAAGGCGCATCTGCGTGCTGTCCAGGGAATCCGGATTGCCGTGCTGATAAGCCTTGATCAGTTTATTCAGATTTTCTTCGGCCAGGCTTTGAATCACGCTGACAATGCCCGCGCCCCGGTTTTCAATGAAGTCGGTAATGGTTTTATCGATCCGGCGGATATCCATGATGCCCATGACCGTAATCAGACCGATGAAAACCAGACAGACCAGCGCGACCGCCAGCGGCTGCATGGGGGAGCGTTCCCCGGCTGCAGGATGATATTCCCAGACCAGTTTTTTATCGTCTTTCATGCCGCATGCCTGTGTTAAAAATTCCCCCGGACTGAAATTGTAACAGAAACAGAATATCACGGATTCGACATTTTTGTCGAATCAGCCGGAATCAGCGAATAATACGTAACAAACTGAATTAACAAGAGAATTGTTATGTGCAGGAAAATCATTCGACATTTTTTGTTTTTCCGCCACACGCCTGAAAAATAATACATACGCTAAATCAACATGTTAAGGACTTAAGTAAAAAGTGGCATACTATCTGCAAATAAAAAGCCAAAAGGATAAATACTCGGCAATAGACAATGGGCATGTTGAGCCGATAAACGATCCAAAACCAGGAGGGGTGCAAGGCCCTCCACCCTCTCTAACCAGGGGGAGGCCAAAAGCCTCCCCCCTTCCTCCTTTAAAAGGGTCCTTTTCTTCTCCAAGCAAATCAGTACAGTTTTTATTTTAGAGTTCCTTGATGGAATGTGCGGCATAGTGGTTGTGTTGTCGTTGATACCCGCCGACAGGAATAACCTGCCATGTCACCGTTAACCGAAAAAATCAGAAAACAGCCGTTTATTCAAGTCAAATGGTTCATATCATCCCCGTTGGTCATCGTCAATCGTGATTTCAAAACAGATTCACCCCATGTAATGCCGCAGCAGATCGATTCTTGCAAATCCGATCGTTCCTGCTTTAAAGTAAACAACCAAAGTGGGTAGGGGAGTGGCGAAAACATGATCGCTGTGAAACGGATTTCCGGACATATCGTTGATGTTTCCCGGGGAAGAATCTATAAAGGGACAATCGTCATAAACGGTAATAAGATCGAGGCTGTTTATGAGGATGAAACGATCCGGGCTGACGGCTGCATCCTGCCCGGTTTGATCGACGCCCATATTCACATTGAAAGCAGTCTGCTCGTGCCGTCTGCTTTTGCCCATCTGGCGGTGTGCCACGGTACCGTAGCCGCTGTATCGGATCCGCATGAAATCGCCAATGTTCTTGGTATGGCGGGTATCGATTACATGATCGAGGATGGGAGGCGTTCACCTCTTAAATTCTATTTTGGCG
>CAZTYA010000266.1:0-3576 GCA_964617255.1 uncultured Syntrophales bacterium | reverse complement strand
CAGTATGAGATTATAATGATCGGCGGCCGGGATGACAAATACAGAACAAGATTTACCACACGCATTAAAATGCCACCCAAAGGGATCAAGATTGCTCGCTATCACCCGACGAACTGACCCGGTGAAAAGATTTCTCTCTCCGGTAAAAATGATAAAGGGTGGGGATCGGAAATGCAGGGTGCGTTGGTGCAAAGCGAAACGCAACGAAAGGTCTTTTGTTTTGGTGGGTTATGCAGGCATAAGCGCGCACAACCCGTTTTGGGGCGGCAAGGGAATCACTCTTCCCGTGGCAGAGGGGTGACAAGGACCTTGTCCACCCGGTGGCCGTCCATGTCCATCACCTCAAAACGCAGACCTTCCCACTCGAAATAATCCGCCGCGGAAGGAATCCGCCCCATGTGCATCATGACGAACCCCCCCAGGGTCTGATAGTCGCCCCGTTCTTCCTCGGGCAGTTTCGCGATATTGAAGAGCTCCTTCAGCTCATCCGCAGGCAGCATGCCATCGAGCAGCCAGGACCCGTCCTCCCGGCGCACGGCAGTCTCCCAGGTCTCCTCGCCCATGCCCGGCATAACCCCCACGATAGCCTCCAGAATATCGTGGAGGGTCACGAGCCCCTGGGTGCTCCCGTACTCATCGACGACCAGGGCAATGTGATTCCCGGATTGCTTGAATAATTCCAGAACCTTGAGTATCGTCATCCCCTCATGAACGAACATGGGTTTGATCAGGTTCTGTTTCAGATCGGGGGATTCACCCCGGACCATGGACAGGCACAGCGATTTCAACGATACAATCCCCAGGATATTCTCCAGGGAGCCCTGGCAGACGGGAAACTGGCTGTAGCCGCTGTCCTGGATGCGCTGCCAGTTGTCTTCCAGGGAGAGGTTGACATCAACCCAGGTGATTTCGGCGCGGGGGGTCATGAGGACGCTCGCCTTGCGGTCGCCCAGACGGAAGACGCTTTCCACCAGATCCTGTTCCGCCTCCTCGAAAACGCCCATCCGGGTGCCCTGATCGATGAGGACCTTGATTTCCTCAGGCGTCACCGCCGCATCGGACGACGGCGGTATCCGCAGCAGACGGAGGATGCCCTCCGTCGAAAGGTGCAGGAAATGAACCAGGGGAGAAGCCATGCGGGCCAGCATTGCCATCGGACCGGCGACGGCCGACGCTATCCGTTCCGGATGCGTCAACGCCAGCCGCTTCGGAACAAGTTCTCCAATGATTAAAGATAGATAGGTGATCAGAAGCACGACCACGAACAGGGAGACCGTGGCGGCGTAAGGGGCAACGGCGGGATAATTTTTCAGGTAGACCGCCAGCTTCTCCGCCACCGTCGTTCCGCCGACCGCGCCGGCCAGAATCCCGATGAGGGTGATTCCCACCTGGACCGTGGACAGAAAATGACTGGGTGAGGAGGCCAGCTCCATGGCTTTTTTTGCCTTGGGATGCCCTTCGTTGATCCACTGCTGAAGGCGTTCCTTCCGGGACGAGATCACCGCCATTTCGGACATGGCGAAAATCCCGTTGGCGATAATCAGAATCAGGATAATCAGGATTTCAATCCCGATGGACATGCAACGATCCTTTCTGTAAAAAGTTTTTCATCTTTCATATAAGAATAAGCGCGTCTTTTCAAGGGTAAAGCCCAAAAGCGTATTCCCTTGACCCCCTTCGGCATTTCCGCTATAGTCCGCCGCCAAGGTTGAACGACCTGGTGATGAATTGCTAAAATAGCAATATATCCAGATTGTTCGGCCTACAAGTCACATAAAGAAGTCACTGCGAGCGAATGCGGGAAACCTTAATGCCTAAAAATAACCTGACACAAAGATTTTTTCCTGCGGTCGAAATGACCTGGAAGATGATGTTTTGGCCTGAGTATAAGGGAAACAGGTAATCACAAGGAAGATGCTTCATCCATGGTAAAACGATTGAAAAGACAATACCCCGCTGTGGCCACCGTTACAGGTGCGCAGCATATTGATATGGTCGAGGACATCTTCAGCACCATACCCGGGCGCTACGATTTTCTGAATCATCTCATGAGTTTATCCCTTGATCGGGGGTGGCGCGCCTTCGCCGTAAAAAAAATGCGCTTCTTCCGGATGTACCGTTTTCTGGACATCGCCACCGGCACGGGGGACCTGGCCATCGCCGCCGCCCGCGCCTATCCGGCCATCCAAGTCACCGGCCTCGATTTCGCCCGGGAAATGATGGCCGTAGGCACGTATAAAATCAACCGCCGGAGACTGAACGACCGGATCGCCTTTCTCCAGGGTGACGCCATGCAGATTCCCCTTCCCGATCGGTCCGTTGATGTCAGTGCCGTGGCGTTCGGTATCCGGAACATGCCCGACCGCAAAAAAGCCCTGAAAGAGATGCGCCGGGTGACAACGCCCGGCGGGCAGGTTATGGTCTTAGAGATGAACTTTCCCCGACAGATCTGGTGGGCCGGAGGTTACCGTCTCTACCTGCGGTACATCATGCCCCGGATCGCCGCCGCCTTTACCAAAAACCCGGCGGCTTACCGCTATCTCGGCGATTCGATTATGAATTTCCCGCAGCCGGACGCTTTTGCCCGCCTGATGCGGGAGGTCGGATTGAAGAACATTGTGCAGTATCCCCTGACTTTGGGGACCACCTACCTCCACGTGGGAGAAAGGCCCGATGGATAAGGACACTCTGAAAGCCTGGTTTCAGGCCAGCCGACCGCCTTTTTACATCGCCACTCTGATCCCCCTGACAATAGGCTGGGTGCTGGCGGGGCATGAAGGGGCCTGGCATCCCTGGCGTTTCTTGCTGATCAACGCCGGCGCCCTGATGGTCCATCTGGCAACCAATCTTGCCAACGATTACTTCGATTATATTCAGGGGGCCGACGACGGCCCCTCCATTGGTGGCTCCCGGGTCATTCAGGAAGGGAAAATCGCGCCGGCGGCACTGAAAAAAGCGATTATATCCCTGTATTTTCTCGCCTTTATTGTCGCTTTTTATCTGATGACGACCCTTGATCTCTGGGCCATGTTCCCTGTCGTGCTCTTCTCCTTTTGCAGCAGCCTCTTCTACGTCGCCCCGCCGATCCGCTACGGTTACCACGGCCTGGGGGAGGTCTTTGTCGGCCTGAACATGGGGCCTGTCATGGTGGTCGGAACCTACTGGGTCATCGCCGGGCGGCTCGACTGGCTGCCCCTTTACCTCTCCCTGCCCGTCGGGCTTATGGTGGCCTCTATCCTCTACTATCAGAGCATTCCCGATATCGACACGGACAAAGCCATCGGGAAGCGCACCATCGCAGTCCGCCTGGGGCTGAAAAAGGCCAAGATCGGCCTGGTAGTTTTCTGGGTGACTATTTACGCCGGTATAATCGCCCTGATCGGCGCCGGATATTTGTATTGGCCGGCTCTGGTCGCCTTATTGTCCATCCCCATTTTTGTAAGGCTGCTCATGCTGCTGCGCAAGACAACCGATACCGTCGTGATGGACGGATACGGAAAGTACATCCGTATTCTGTACTTCTTCAACGGCGTGGCCCGGATGCTCGTCGGCCCCAGCATCGGCGCCACCGTACAG
>CAZTYA010000265.1:0-3578 GCA_964617255.1 uncultured Syntrophales bacterium | reverse complement strand
GGCAGGGCGATGAAATATCCGAACAGGACTCCCCCGACAAACAAGAAGGTCGAGGAAAGGACAAAAGGAATAACGTATTTTCTCTCCCGGGCGTACAAACCGGGCGAGATGAATTTCCAAATCTGGTAAAGGGTAAAGGGACTCGTTAAAAACAGGGATGCAAAAAAGGCGATCTTCATGTGAATGAAAAACGCTTCCGGCAGTCCCGTGTAGATAAGGCCTGTGTGCTCGGGAAGGACTTCCACCAGCGGCTTGGTAACGACCCGGAACGACCAGTCCTTGAACAGGTAGCAAACCCCGAACCCGAGGCCCACCACAATGAGGACCCGGACCAGCCGCTTGCGCAGCTCTTCCAGATGGGCGGTCAGGGGCAGTTTTTCTTCAACGGGGTTTTCCATCGGCAAACCTTGATCCCTTCTTTGACTCCATCCGGCCCCTCAGCCCTAGGAGGCGTCCCTTTTCATTGTGGACGACGGCGCCTTCTTGTCTTCGTTTTCCGATGGCGTAGGCGCGGCGGGATCGGTTTCGTCTTCCTGATCCTGCCCGTAAAGGAGGGAGTTTTTTACGTTCTCCACATCCTTTTTGATTTCATCGGCCTTGATGGTATCCTTCAGGCCGTCCGTCACGTCGCTCGCCGTTTTGCGAAACTCACTCAACCCTTTGCCCAGGGTTCGGGCGAGTTCCGGCAATTTTTTCGGTCCGACGACAAGCAGGGCCACGATACCGATTAAAATGGCTTCAGGCATGCCGATACCAAACATGTTGTCACTCCTTGGGCAGAATTCGGGGGGAACTATATCGTCGGCCTCTTCTTTTTGTCAACGGATTTGTATCGGCCCGGCGAGGCGGAAATCTTTTGCTTTTCAGGGGGTTTTATGATAGACGCGAGGCGCGGTTAGCGTCCTGTTAAACGAGGAACAACCCGGCCCGAACATCAAGGAAAACACAGGCGATGTATCGTAAAACCGGAATCATCAAGGATCGTCGATTTCTCCGCCACGGGAGCGACCCCGCCCATCCGGAGTCTGCGGCTCGATTGCAGACTGTCTACAACATGCTGGAGACCCCCGAGATGGCGGGGCGATTCTTTGAAATTCCGACCCGTTTCGCTACCCATGAAGAGCTGGAAGGGATACACAGCCGCGCCTACATCGAGCGGATTGCACGGACCAGCGGTCAGTTTCACGTCTGCCTCGATCCCGACACGGACGCCACGGAAGACTCCTACGATGTCGCCCGCCTGGCGGCAGGAAGCCTGTGTCATGCCATCGATCATGTTCTGGACGGTCGGCTGGACAGCGCCTTCGGCCTTGTCCGGCCGCCGGGGCACCATGCCGAGGCGGATCGCGCCGCCGGATTCTGCATCTTTAACAACGTGGCCATTGCCGCCCGCTATGCATTAAGCCAGGGTAGCGTCCGGAGGGTACTGATCGTCGACTGGGACGTTCACCACGGAAACGGCACCCAGCACAGCTTTTACGACGACGACCGGGTGCTGTATTTTTCGACTCATCAGTACCCCTTCTATCCCGGAACGGGGCATCTGCGTGAAACGGGACACGGCAAAGGGGCGGGTTACACCATCAACTGTCCCCTCGCCTACGGCGCCGACGACGGACTGTACGTCCGGATCTTCCGCAAGATTCTGGCGCCGGTGACCCGGCGCTTTAAGCCCGAACTGATTCTGGTTTCAGCCGGGTTTGACACCCACGGCGACGACCCTCTGGGAAGCATGCGTATGACCGCCCGGGGTTACGCGGCCCTGACGCGCATCCTGATGCACGAGGCCGACGCCTGCTGCGGGGGAAAAATCCTTCTGACCCTGGAGGGGGGATACAACCTAGCCGCCCTGGCGTCGTCGATACAGGCGGTTCTCCGGGAACTTAGGGATGAAACCTGCCTGACCGATCAAGATTTGGACCGGATCGATGCATCCTGCCGCAGTGATCAAATGGCCAAAATCGATCAGGTCATCGCCCAGATCAGGCCGTTCTGGCCTGAAATATGATTTTATTATTCGCTTAATGACCTAAAGTGGATTACCCGGTGCACACGTCAGGGAACACAGGGAAGAGAAAGGAAAGGACTTTGAAGATCAGCAAAGAAGAAGTCGAGTACGTGGCCCATCTGGCGCGTCTGGAATTCAGCGTGGAGGAGGTGGAAAAATTTACATTCCAACTGGACAAGATTCTGTCTTATATTGATAAGTTAAATCAGGCCGACACGACCGGCGTGGAGCCGATGACCCACGCCATCCCCACGGCCAACGCCTTCCGTGAAGACGTTGTGACACCATCGCTGTCCAACGAAGCCGCTGTGGCCAACGGCCCGGAAATCCGGGGCGGCAGCTTCCGCGTACCGAAAGTAATCGAATAAATTGAGGATTTTATGGAATTGAATCAACTGACCATTCACGCATTACGGGATAAACTGCGCGCCGGTGAAACGCCAGCCGTCGCCGCCGCCGAATCCGTCTTCGGCCGGATCGACGCGGTGGAGGGAAAAGTCCACGCCTACATCTCTCTGATGCGGGACGAGGCGCTGAAAACGGCGGCCGACGCGGACCGGCGCATTCAAAACGGCGATCAGGGAGACCTCTGCGGCATTCCGGTCGCCCTGAAGGATATTCTGTGTACCCAGGGTTCTAAGACGACCTGCGGGTCCCACATTCTGCATAATTTCATTCCCCCTTACGACGCAACCGTCGTGGCGGCCCTCAAGCAGGCCGGGGCCGTCTTTGTCGGCAAGGCCAACATGGATGAATTCGCCATGGGGTCCTCGACGGAAACCTCCTGGTTTGGCGTGACCCGCAACCCCTGGGATCTGGATCGGATTCCCGGCGGCTCCAGCGGCGGTTCCGCCGCGGCCGTGGCAGCCGACGAATGCATCGCTTCCCTCGGGACGGACACGGGCGGTTCGATCCGCCAGCCCGCCTCCCTGTGCGGCGTTGTCGGCATGAAGCCGACTTACGGCCGGGTGTCCCGCTTCGGCCTCATCGCCTTCGCCTCGTCGCTCGACCAGATCGGCCCCTTCACCAAGGACGTCGAAGACTGCGCCATTATGATGAACGCCATCTGCGCCTATGACCCGAAAGACTCGACCTCGGTGAAAGCCGACGTGCCGGATTATAAATCTTTTCTCAACCGCGATGTCGCCGGGTGGACCGTCGGCATTCCCCGGGAGTATTTTCAGGCGGGTATCGACCCGGAAGTCCTGACGGCGGTGAAAAAAGCGATTGCCGTGATCGAGGCAGCCGGCGCCAGGTGCGTCGAGGTGACGCTCCCCCATACGGACTATTGCGTTGCCGTCTATTACATTGTCGCCACCGCCGAAGCCAGTTCGAACCTCGCCCGCTACGACGGCGTCAAGTACGGTTATCGGGCGGAAAACGCGCGGGATCTTCTGGAGATGTACAAAAAGACCCGCTCCGAGGGCTTCGGGGCGGAGGTCAAGCGCCGGATCATGCTGGGCACCTACGCCCTCTCCTCCGGTTACTACGACGCCTACTACAAGAAAGCCTCTCAGGTCCGAGGCCGGGTCAAGGAAGATTTCGACAACGCCTTCCGGCAGTGCGATGT
>CAZTYA010000264.1:0-3599 GCA_964617255.1 uncultured Syntrophales bacterium | reverse complement strand
ACCTTACCTCCCCGTCCAGTGGGATGGAATCTTTGACTTTTTTTACAAGGACATCCTTTTTCGTCTTAAAGCAACGCTTTCATGCACCGCTGTTTCTCACGGAAATACACCGAACGGCTTTTGCGGAGACGGCGTCACCTTGATTTTCTCCCTAAAAAGAGGCTTCAGCGTCGGTTTGACGATGATGCAGAATTTATTGCTGATACGCCGAGGTGTCGATTTCCCTTCCGTGACATAAAAACAAATGTCTGATCCCTTGAAATCCTGCGGCACCGTGTAGGTGCTTGTAAAATTGATGGCCGTTTTTTCCCCGGGGGCTGGATACTTGAAAACCTGCTTCGCTGAATTCCATGCGCTTAGTTCGGGATGGGTTGAATTGTCAAGGGAGACACCACCGAAGCAGGTCGTACCGGGGGCAATATGTGCGGTGGGGCTGTAAAACACCGATCCCGTAAAATGGAGGACATCTCCCCGTTTGCAGGGTGAGGGGGTTATGGTCAATGTTGCCGTGTTGATATCGGCAAGGCACGAGGCGCACCAGACCAGCAGGACGCCCAAAACCAGGGCCGGAATAACGAATACTCTGAAATCTCGGATCTTTTTCCTCATTTTATTCCTCCTTTCATCATCAAGATAACTGTGGCTGTTTCTTTGCCAGGGTTTCCCTTTACCCCCTGATTAAAAATTTCGCACGCCTGTTGTTGTCAACGATTTACAGACCGGGAACAAAGATTCTTTCCCGATCTCGGGCAGATTATTTCCCACTTTCCAGTTCTTCCAACTGCCGCCGTTTTTCATCAATACTTTCCAGTTTGTCTTTCCAGTAATGGCGGGCTTTAGCGTTGTCCGCGTTCTTCATTCTACGAATATAACGATTCTCCTGAGCCTTGGCTTCTTCGTATTCCTGACGGGCTTTTTCAATCGCCTGCTGCCGCTGAAGTTCCTTCTCTTTCGCTTTTTGTTCCAGTTCCTGCTTCGCGGCGTCCTCAACGCTCCCGGGAGTTGAACCGGCAGGCAGGGTTTCGGCCTCGGGACTCACCACCAACGGCACGGAGACTTCCTTCTCGAAGGTGTGTTTTTCCACCTTGATCTTGTCCCGGGGAGACACTTGAGGGGCCTGATCCTCAATATGGGTGACACCGTCCTTGTCGGTCCAGATATACACCTCTGCCGCCGGAGAAACCGCCGGTGCAAGATAAAATATCATCATGATCAATAATGATATGATCCCGGTCATTTATACATCCCGAACAAAATCCGCGTGGTAACAACTGTCATTAAAATCCACTAATGCTGCCAGTCCAGAAACGCATCGAGCGGGTGATTGGGCGCCGTATGGGCCATCAACCCGCCGTATTCCGGATTGTTGAAAATGATCCGGTCCACATCCGGCGACAACCGGAAGATGTATTCATTTAATGACTTAATACCACGGAGCATTTCAAATGCTTCATACCCTGCAGACAGACCTGAGGCGCCCTTGAGGGTCAGCAAAGCAAGCGCAATACCGGCAGACTGACCCAGTTGCACAAGACGCGCCAACCACCAGGGCTCCTGCAACACCGGTGAAACCAGGACCAAAGCACAGGTTGCCTTTTCGATTCCCGCCGCCAGGTAGCGTTCCATTCGATCGCGTTCATCACCTGAATCCACCGCCACGTCAGTCCCTGCATTCCGGATAACATTCATTTTCCCGCGCAATGCGATGTACTCGGCTACTGCTGCTGCACTTTCCGGACTTACCGCGACATCGACCAGAAACAGCCGGGCTGGTTCCAGGCCTGTGTTGCGGCTATTACCACCGTTGCAGACGGTCGAGCCATCTTGGTTGATATCAGTCATTTTCCTCCCTGCTTTTTCTTCAGCGTGCCGCTTCTTCGATTCTGCGGGCCAGTTCTATCAGTTCCGGCAGTTGCTCCTGTTCGGTAACACGACCGGCCAATAACACAGCGCCCCTGTTGCCCAGTGTGACACTTACCCTGCCGCCGTCCTCATCGGCAAGATACTGAAGCATCACCGACTGAATCGATTCATTCACGACCCGGCGTGCCGTTTCCGCATCCCGGGACAGAACCAGAAATTTTTCGCCAAACGGCGATTTCCCCATGTCCACTTTATCGGAACTCATGATTTCCGTCCAGTCCCGAAATTCAATGGTTACAGGTGCTTCAACCGATTGAAACCGATGCGACCGAATCAGACAGGCGATACCGTAAGTATAGGATTTGCGAGCGGAAGCCTCTTTATTTCTGTAAGAGCAGTCGAAGAGCCAGATGTGACGGCTTGCCGTCTCAACGGTCCGGGTATAATGCAAATCAATGTCCAGATCGTTGACGATGTTTTTTACTGCGGCGCCGATCTCCTGCGGCACCTCCCGCGAAAAGCCCCAGCCCTGCTTTTCCGCATATTCCCGGGCACGTTGTTCTTCACGGAGCCCCTGATACCGGATCAAGGCGACAAGCGCCACCAGCCCAATAATCACGCCAAAGACAATGATCAGCGTTTTATAGCGAAGCCAAAGGGGAGAATGCCACAGCGGCAGGACACCCAAACGATCCGAGAAAAAACCGATGACCGCGCCGACCGCCATCAGGCAGAACAACCCCATAAAGATGAACAGCAACAATCCCCAGAGGCTTGTCCAATAATGAGAGCTGCCCATATCTCTCTTTCCTTATACCTCATGCCAAAAATGACCGCTGGTTGAAAACCAGGCCTGACGTCTCAATCCAGGGTGTCGTTGAAATAGACTTTGTGCGCTTCACAGCGGCACTTCTTATCCCAGGGTTCCGCACACTGCCTGATCAGCGCGACAAGCTTGTCACCCCGTTCACGCGCCATGGGACCGGAAAGCTCCGTCGACTCGGTGCCTGTAAAGTCATCCCAGTAGTTGAGTACGGTATAAACCTGACAGACCGGACACAGATAATAGGTATCCGTATGCTCGTCCCCCATGATACTGCCGGATATGGATGCAGCCAAGTCCTCATCGGAGAAAGGTCTGCTACAGACAACACATTGGACGCTCATGGGTTAACTCTCCCCGCATCACTTAAAAAGGCCGTCCTTGATCGCTCCCTGCAGGGCAATGCAAAAACCGATCAGCATAATGACCCAGAGTCCGTAAATGACGGCCGTTTCATTGACCTGAAGCCATTTTATCGGGGCCAGCTCGCCATGACCGATTTTGATCTGCATATAAAGAAACAGCTTGATGAAAAGCGGTACGACCGTAAAACAGATGACGAGGAACAAAGAGAAAAAGTAGATTTGTATGGCCGACACACCGCCGGAACCGATGGTTTCACGGCTCAATTTGCCGCTGGATTCCAGAACATTGACCAGAATGGCGCTTGAAATTAACAGGGCCATGACTCCAGCCAGTATAATCAAGAATATCTTGGCGCTCATAGGCCCTCCCTTAAAACATGACCGAAGACATGGATAATTTGGTTTGCTTTGATAAATTTTCCATATATTATCGCATTTTGCGAACGATAAACATCAAGAATTTTCACAGAAGATCAATCCGAAGAAGACAGCCCCGGAGGACAAAAATGATTGCCTGCTCAAGAACATCACACCACCGAACAGCACAC
>CAZTYA010000263.1:0-3599 GCA_964617255.1 uncultured Syntrophales bacterium | reverse complement strand
ATTCGTCTTCGGTTTCATAAAGGGGCAGATAGAGTTCGCGACGCACCTCATCCGTAAACTGGTATATCTGCTCGGCCGGTATTCCCAGATGTCTGAGCGCCTGGTGCGTCATTTCCAGGCTTGCTTCGAATTCGGGCTGGACAACATGGCCGACTCCCTGCTCATGCAATGCCCCGATTTCTTCGATCCCTTCCGCCCGGGTAATGATATGGAGGGTCGGTTTGATCTTTTTGGCCTGCTCGACGATTTCGCGGGCGACAATCGCGAGCGGCGTCGTAATCAACAACAGCCCCGCTTTGTCGAGTTCTGCGGCCCGGAGAATCGTCTCTTTGCTTGCATCTCCATAAAGGATCGGGATATCGTGACATTTCAAATCATCGACCCGCCGGGAATTCAACTCAATGACCACGAAGGGAATTTTCAGCTTCTGCAACACATGGGCGATGGAATAGCCCATCCGGCCGCCCCCGGCGATAACCAGATGGTCTTGCAGGCCTGTCGGCGGGAAATGAATGGGAACGCACATGAGTGGCCTGTACCAACTGCACCAGAGGTTGTAGACGGGTGACGTCAGGCCGGAAATGTACGGCGTAAGGAGCATGCTCACAATGGTCATGGTCAAGACCAGGGAATAGAATTCGGGTGATATAGACTGCGTGTGAAGCCCTACCAGCAGAAGCACAAACGCAAATTCGCCGATCTGACATAACCCGAGACCCATGGCCAGAGGGACAACGTTCCAATAGTGGAAGATCCGGCTCAAAGCGGCCAGTATCAGTGCTTTCCCGATCATAACCACCGCAACTAACAGAAAAATCATACCGAGATGTTCAAACAGATACCAGGGATTGAGCAACATACCGATGGACGTGAAGAAGAGCAGACTGAAAATATCCCGCAGGGGAATGATATCGCTTAAGGCCTGGTAGGCGTAGTCGGATTCACTCAGGAGCAGGCCGGTTACAAAGGCACCGAAGGCAAAAGAAAGGCCGAACAGATACGTGCCGTAACCGATTCCCAATCCCAGGGCGGTGGTCGCCACGAGAAACAATTCCCTTGAATTCCACCGGGTGATTAACTGCATCAATTTGGGAATAACGCGTGACCCGGCGACAATGATTAGGACCAAAAAGATGATCGCCTTGAGCACGGCAAAAAGTAGAATCCGCCAACCGCCGTCATCGGTTCCCAACTGGGGAAGAATAACGAGCATGGGGACAACCGCCAGATCCTGAACGATAAGCACGCCGATCATGACCCGGCTGGAAAGGGTGCCCATCATGCCTGCTTTTTCGAGCGTCTTGAGAATGACCATGGTGCTCGACAGCGAGATCAAGGCGCCGAACCAGACGGAAGCCACCCAGTCCCAGCCCATCAACTGACCAATGCCGAATCCGAATACCGTGGTCAATAAGATCTGAATGGGGGTCCCTATCAGGGCGATGTTGCGTACCGGTTTCAGATCACGCAGTGAAAACTCGAGACCCAGGGCAAACAGCAACAGCGCCACACCAATTTCGGCCAGTTTTTCAATGTTATGGACATCGGAAACGCTGATTAAGCCCAAATGGGGACCGATAAAAACGCCGGCAAGAATATAGCCTATGATCAGGGGCTGCTTCAGCAGTTGTGCAATCAGTCCGCCCAAAAGGGCGGCGGTTACAATAACGGCAATATCTCCGGCAATACCCATCGTCTGGCAAACCTCACGTCACAAATCAGCGATTCAAAAATGATTTAAGTCTTTAGCATACCTTGCACCCATATGACCAACATTATATCCCCGATGCTGCTTATCTTACCGGATGACAAATTTTACATACCTTTTATCTCTCCATGTAAAAAAACAAACCTGGCCATTTTTCTTATGTAATAACGCGTTCCCACTCAGAACATAACCATCGCAATATGTTAATTTTATTGAGATAAAATATATTTAACCACAAATATACTTTATTAAAATTTTGCCATTGACAAAGCTAATTCTCCATGGTAGGACCCATCGGCAATAGATAGCCGTTTGCCGATGGTGATTATGAACAGCGAAGAAGTCGAACGAAAAATTCTCCTGGTTCTCCGAATTCTCCACAACAGTGGCGAGCCGTTGGGTGCACGCCTCATTGCGAGACTCATGGAGGAACACGGTGTTTTCCTAAGCGAAAGAACCGTCCGCTACCATCTGCAACTCATGGACGAAAGAGGCCTGACTCGACTTGTCGGCCGCCATGACGGCCGAGTCATTACGGAAGCGGGCATTGATGAAATTTCCCATGCCCGGGTCAAGGATAAAGTTGGCTTTGCCATTTCCCGGATAGAAAATCTGGCATTCCAAACCAGCCTCAACCTGGACACCCGGGAAGGAGCGGTTCCCGTTAATGTCTCCTTTTTTCAAGAAGATACGTTTGACGATGTCTTAACGGCTATGCAGCCGGCTTTTCAGTCCCGGCTCTTTGTCAGCGATCGCGTCGGCGTTGCCCGCGCCGGTGAACGGTTGGGCGGCGTATTTGTCCCACCCGGGAAAGTCGGTTTCGCCACCATCTGCAGCATCGTGGTCAACGGCGTCCTTTTGAAAAACGGCGTTCCCATGGACTCAAAATTCGGCGGCATTCTCCAGATCAAGGAAAGCAAACCCGTTCGGTTCACCGAGTTGATTTACTATTCCGGAACATCCATTGACCCATCAGAAATCTTCATTCTGGGGAAAATGACTTCCGTCGGTAAGGCGGCTTCGCAGGGAAAAGGCAATATTCTGGCGAATTTCCGTGAAATTCCCGCGGCCAGCCGTGGCCTGGTCGATAAAATTCGCACGCGACTGCAGGAAGTGGGTATTGATGGGATTTTCTCCATCGGCGAGGTCAGCGAAGCCGTCTGCCAGATAAGCGTCGATCTGAACCGGGTCGGCATCATTTTGCTCGGGGGCCTGAATCCCGTGGCCTGCGCTCACGAGATCGGCATTGACGTCGATAACCGGGCCATGTCGACGGTGATGAATTTCGGTGAACTGCGCCCTTTTCAAGAAATCATGAACAAGCAAACAGGAATTAAACATAAACAACATAGGGGAGGATTTAAAAAAAATGACAAAGAAAAATGATTATGTAGCCAGTGTTCTCGAAACCGTCAAAAAACGCAATGCCGGTGAACCGGAATTCCTGCAGGCGGTCACGGAAGTTCTGGAATCTCTGATCCCGGTGGTATCGGCAAACAAGAAATACGAACAGCATCGGATTCTCGAACGCATTGTGGAACCGGAACGGCAGATCATTTTCCGGGTACCCTGGCAGGACGATAAGGGTAACATTCAGGTAAACCGCGGGTTCCGTATCGAGTTCAACAGCGCCATCGGCCCCTACAAGGGCGGACTGCGTTTCCATCCGTCGGTCAACATCAGCATCCTGAAATTCCTCGGTTTCGAGCAGATTTTTAAAAATTCCCTGACGACCCTCCCCATGGGCGGCGGCAAGGGCGGTTCCGATTTCGATCCCAAAGGCAAGTCCGACAATGAAGTCATGCGCTTCTGTCAGTCCTTTATGACGGAACTTCAGCGCCATATCGGCGCCGACACCGATGTGCCCGCCGGTGATATCGGCGTGGGCGGC
>CAZTYA010000262.1:0-3599 GCA_964617255.1 uncultured Syntrophales bacterium | reverse complement strand
AGGCTCTGGGAAAACCCCTGCTGCTTGAAGGGGAGGCCGGTGTCGGCAAAACGGAAGTGGCGAAGGTCATCGCTGAAATTTTAAATACCAAACTGATCCGTCTGCAGTGCTACGACGGGCTCGATTCCAGCCATGCCCTGTACGAGTGGAATTACCCTAAACAAATTCTGGCCATCAAGATCGCCCAGGCTCAGGGTGAGACGGGATGTGCCGTGAAGGATTCGGATATTGAAAAAACCATTTTCAGCGAAAAGTTTCTCTTAACCCGGCCGCTTCTGGAAGCCATCACGTCCGACTCCGACGTCCCCGTTGTACTGCTCATCGATGAAATCGACCGCTCTGACGAGGAATTCGAGGCCTTCCTGCTGGAAGTGCTTTCGGATTTCCAGATCACGATTCCCGAAATCGGCACGATCAAGGCCAAAGTCCTGCCTTATGTGATTGTTACCTCAAACGGCACCCGGGAACTTCACGATGCCTTAAAAAGACGCTGTCTTTACCACTGGATCGATTACCCCACCTTTGAGAAGGAATTAAACATCATGCTGAAGAAGGTGCCGGAAGTACAGCGTGGCCTGGCGCAGCAGGTCTGTGCCCTCATGCAGAAGATCCGGACCATGGATCTCCTGAAATCCCCAGGCATTGCCGAAACGCTTGACTGGGCTCAGGCACTGGTAGCCTTGAACAAGGAGGCCCTCGACGAGGAAACAATCGAACAGACCTTGGGGTGCATCATGAAATACCGTGAGGATATGGAAAAATTCCGTCAATTGTTCAGGGCTACATCGGAAACCTGCGGTGGGTGTTCGCCAATCAATATCGGTTAACATTATGAACGAAAACGGGGCCCCTCCGGTCAAAAAGAAAATCTGCGAGAACGCATCGCTTTTTTTTCAGCATTTCATCAACTTCTGCCGGGAGCTGAAAAAAGAGGGCATTAAACTGACCTTGCGCCAGGAAATCGATGCCATGCGCGCGCTGAATTTTATCGACGTCTTAAAATTCGCGGATTTCTACGCCACCTTAAGAACCAATCTTGTCTCCTACCACGACGACATGCCCGTTTTCGACCGTGTTTTTTACAGTTACTGGGATTTCGCGGAAAAGGAACAGACAGACCAACCCATCGACGGGCAGGAGAAGACCTCCCCAAAAGAATCATCGGCCAACCTGGAAAAGCAAAAAGTCGACGAAATTCCCCTCGGTGATTCGGCCAAAGACAACGCGGAGGAAAACCTCGAGGAATCGGAGGCCCCCACCTACAGCCCGGCAGAGCGTCTGAAAGCAAAAGATTTCAGCGACTTCGGGGATGAAGATCTGGAGATGATCAAGAAGGCCATCGCCATGATCACGCAGCGCATGAAGGTCCGGGAAAGTCGACGAAAAAAGGCAAGCCGAAAGAAAGACTTCTTTGATCTCCGGCGGACCCTGCGGAAGAACCTCCGTTTCGGCGGCGACATTATCGACCTGGCCTGGAAAACCCGGCGGATCAACCGGACCCATATCGTTCTCTTGTGCGACGTCAGCGGGTCCATGGAACGCTACAGCCGCTTTCTCATTCAGTTTCTCTACGGACTCCAGCAGCGGACCCAGGGCAAGGTCGAAACTTTCGTCTTCAGCACGCGCCTGACGCGGATCACCCACATTCTGCACCGGATGAATTTTGAAAAGGCCCTGGCCAAGATTTCTCAGACCGTGGTTGACTGGTCGGGAGGCACCAAGATCGGCGAATCCATGAAGATCTTCAACCGAAAATACTCCCCCAGCGTCATCGACCGGAAAACAATAGTCATGATCATCAGCGACGGCTGGGATCGGGGCGATGAAATCACGTTAAGGGAAGAAATGGAAAGATTGCGGCAGAACGCCTACCATGTGATCTGGCTGAATCCCCTGCTGGGAAGTTCATCCTATGAACCAAGCTGCAAGGGCATGGTG
The DNA here is from genome assembly GCA_964617255.1 of uncultured Syntrophales bacterium. Lineage (GTDB taxonomy): Bacteria > Desulfobacterota > Syntrophia > Syntrophales > JAAYKM01 > JAAYKM01. The sequence continues at coordinate 1,661 of CAZTYA010000262.1, read as the reverse complement.
ACAGCACTGCCCTATGTCGATCAGTTTCTGCCGATCAACAACCTCAACAGTTTGATTGACCTGGGACAGACTCTCTACCGGATCAGCTGATATCCGACCCGATTGCCGAAAGTTCTCCGAACGGCACGTCAATCGTCCTTGTCCCAGAAGTCTCCCTTTTGTTTCCGGAAGGTCTGCCAGCGAAACAGTGCGCAAGGGTACAGGTAAAGGAGACGCGCCCGCTTCGTCCATATGTTGTCTTTATAGCGATCATACAGGATGTCGTAAGCTTCCTTGAAGTGGTCGCGGTTCTGATCGGTGTGATAGCGAAAAATACCCCGCAGAAAGAATGCTTCCGGGGCCTGGGCGCTGTTGGGATAATCTTGGGTGAGAATTTCGACGCATTCCTTCCCTTCTTCCAGCCGGCCCATATCATAATAGGATTTCGCAAGCCCCAGCAGGAGAAAGGCCATCAGGCCGTTGGCTTCCAGAAAACCGGTAGAACGTTCCTCTTCGTTACCCTCCGGATTTAAAAGAAGACAGGTGGGTGTAAATTTTACGCCATAACTCTTAAACCAGGTGGGATCCTCCGGTGAAACACGAACGGCCAGAATGCCCTTCTTGAACAGAGCGATCACCTTGTCGCGGGTGTAGGAATCCGTCTCCATTTTCTGGCAGAAATAGCAGCCCGGCGAACAGAAAAAAAGGAAGAGAGGCTTATTTTCCCTGACACTCTGAGCATGCACCGCTGCGATATCCGTTGACCAGTCAATACTATCCGTCATAAGCGCGCCTTTTGATAAAGCCTTTTTACGGTTTTAGCCCATGCGTTTGGGGAGGTCGTACAGGATGGCTTCCAGGGCCGCCCCACCCAGGGCGCGGGCCTTGTCCGAAATCGTAAAGCAGGCTTCGCGTTTGGCGCGGGGATCAACATCACCGGCTTTCAAGCCTTCCGTCACCTGAATGCCTTCCCGCAAAAGACCCCGGACCACGCCTGCGATGACGGTTTTCACCGGTTTTCCCTCTACTTCAGCGATGATGTCCCCTGCTTCGACGTGGTCGCCGATGGCTCTTATATTATGGAAAATCCCGTCAGCTGTCGCCCGCAGAACCCGCTCGATACCATACCCGGCAATATCGCCCGGCACACCAGTATTGGGTTCCGCCTCGCCCTTGAAAATGAGCCGCCCCAGATCATGACCTCGATTGGTCTCGATGACGATGTGTACATCCTCGCCCGCCGTAAAACCCGGCCCCAAACCGATCACAAGGGGGGCATCGGTGATGGTTGTGCCCACATTGCGCTTCGCCAGGATGGCGTCAATTTCGACTTGGGGTTTTAACATCTCCCTCACCCTGTTTTCCGGATCAACCAGGAGAGGAATTTTCCCCTCTCGCCAGACCTGCTCAATATCCTCCGGACCACGGATTCTTTTGGCCGTGACGCCTTCCACCGTTTTCTCGCCGTCATAAACGGCCTCGCAAAACGACACCTCCCGCCGCACGGCCAGCGGCTCGGCAATTTCCGTGAAACAGAGCTTAAATCCTCCCCGAAACAGCCGGTAAGCTACACCCGTTGCCTGTTCCCCGGCCCCCCGAATGAGAACGATCGTGTCTCCGATATCGCCGAACAAGTGCTTCTTTTCACCCGTCATTGCTGCGCCCTCCTTTTTCCCGGTCCA
>CAZTYA010000261.1:0-3608 GCA_964617255.1 uncultured Syntrophales bacterium | reverse complement strand
ACCTTCAGGTGATTAAAGGGAAGGGGGAAATATCCGATCATCATCCCGGCACTGCGGCCGCACCTGCCGTCAAGAAAACATCATCGAAATTCAAAATGTTCCCTCTGCTCTCCGGCAAGGAAAAAAAATCGGTCAACATCGGCATTGACATCGGAAAAACCCATTTGCGGCTGGTCAAGGCAAACCGAACAGCAAGCCGCGACTGGAAAATTCTGGATATGGTTTCTTTCCCTTACCCGGGTGGCGTCAAGGCAGGAGATTCCGAATACGGAAAATTTGTTGAACAGAGGATAAAGGCCTTCTGCGATCCGGAAGACTGTAATTTATGGGTGATCTCTTATTCAGAGAACCTGGAAATCCGCCACATACGTATTCCCAAGGTCGCGAAAAAGGATCTCTTCAATGCCGTTTACTGGACGTTTAAAAAGGAATTCCCTTATAACGAATCAGAATTCACCATGGATTATGAAGTTCAGGATGAAGTATTTTCGGGCGGTTCAACGAAAATATCCGTCATGGCCTACATCACCCCCAAATCCGAGATAGAAGAAATGAAAAAATTCTTCTCTGAAATGGGGCTGACCATTGCCGGAATGACCATCAGACCTTTTGCGGTGCATAATCTTATTCGATCCAGTCAAGCCATCATCTCAGAGACATTGGCCTTTTTGTATATCGGAGATGAGTCCTCACGCATTGATATCTATGCCTCGGGCAATCTGACCATGACCCGGGCCATCAAAGCCGGAACGCGCAGCATGGCCGATGCCCTTTATGAAGGCTTAAGAGAAACACGGCCTGATTTTACCTATGAAGATGCGGAAACCATATTGAATATGCGTTTGGATGCAGCAAAGGGGCAGAGCGCGTCCGATTTATCCGGTGTAAGCCCTGAAGAAATCTTTGCTTTTTTAAGCCCGGCTCTTGACCGGATTGTCAGGCAGGCGGAAAGGACTTTTGATTATTATGCGACGCTTTATGCGCAGACATCGGTTCAGAAAGTCTTTATCTCAAGCGATGTAAAAGCTCATAAGACGTTGGCGACGTACATCGGTAATCAGTTGGGGGTATCATGCAAGATCTTCGATCCTTTAGAAGAGAGTCCACTGGAAAAGACGGAACCTCTCTCAGGATTTGACCTCGCGGAAAGGATCGCCTTCATTTCGGCGCTGGGTGCTGCCTGTTCCGATCAGTCCATTACGCCCAATCTCCTTTTCGGCTATGTTGACAAAGAAACGGAAGCAAGCATCAAAAAGATTAACCGGGGCGTCCTGTCCGGATTTGCGGCGATATTGATTCTGTGCCTGGCGTACTTCGCCTGTCAAAACATGTCTTACGCGCAGAAAAAAGAGGAAGGGCGAAAACTGGAAAGCCAATTGGCGACCTTCAAAACCGTGATCGATCGCAATGCCCTTGCAGACTTAGCGGGGCAGATCAAGGAAAACCATTCAATCCATCGCTCATTAGCTGCGCGTTATCAGGCCATGGCTGTTTTAAGTGAGGTTTCGGCTGTCACGCCCAGAGAAATCAAGCTTATAAGTCTGGATTTCGATGCGAGTGAAACCGCAAATCAAGACCAAACGGAACAAGCGGCAGATCAATCCGGCACTAAACAGGCCCTGATGATTGAAGGGATTATCGAAGGGGAACGGGGCAATTTTGAATCATTGCTCACAGGCTATACCTTCAAATTGGATTCGTCTCCCTTTTTTGAAGGCGTTACGATCCAAAAAAGCAGCTATGTTCCCTTTGCCGGCAGGGATGTGCTTCATTTTGTGGTGAATGCGAAGATCAGTTAGGATGCGGACATGAATATGCAACTGAACATGCTTACAGGTAAGTTACCCAGAAAAAGTTTGATTTTACTGGCGGCATGCCTTGGGGGGCTCCTCTTGTTTATATTTGCGGGCATCATTCCCATGCAAATTGCCATGCACCAACTCGACCAGCAGATCCGGATGAACCGGATGACCATTGAAGAACAGAGAGATTTCGCACCGATCTACGAAGCCATTCAAAAGCGTGTTCAGCAAAAAACGATCGCGACCGGCTCCCGTCTGATTTTACCGGAATCTCAAAAACTGACGCGTGAACAGGTTGCGAATCTGGGGCGGATGATGCGTGATATTGCCGTCAAGACAAGCATGACGAGTGTGTCGATCAACCCTCATTTAAATACATCGGACAGCAGTCCGTCGGTATCGGTCAATCACGTTATTCAGGGAAGCTATGTCAGTTTCCGGAAATACCTGATGTATATTGCGCAACTGCCTTACTGCGACAGGATCGAATCGGTAAAAATAAAGGAAACGGCAAACGGCCTGGACTTTAACGTTAAAATGCGTTTCCTGGTCGCATGATCATTTAAGGATTGGAGAAATTGTCCGTGACAAAGCTAAACCTTCGCCAAACAATCATTCTGGCCGTCATGTGCGTGGTCATTCTCTATGGCGCTTATGAATGGCTTTCGCCGAGTGCGGGGGGAACAATAACAGGCTTGGCGGGCAATCTTGAAGACAAGCAGGTTTTTATCGGCAAGCTGACTGAAGAACTCGGGAAAGAAGAGGAATCCCGTAAAATCGCCTATGCGGTCGCCATGGCGGAAACGCCTTGGCTTAAAGATCCTTTTCTCGACAGCACGCGTTACCCTTTATGGCTGCAGGCGAAGGACGCCGAGGCAGGTGGGGCACCGCAAGAAAAACTGAACTTTGTTTATTCGGGTTTTGTGGAAAACAGAGGCAGGAAAATGGCCATCGTCAATGGAGATGAATATGCTTCCGGCGATAAACTTCTGACGAATCGTCATGTATTGAAATCGATCGATGCATTGAAGGTCGTGATTCAGGAGTTGTCAACAGGGCAGGAAATAACCGTACTATTCCAGGAATAGGGGGCGTAAAAAAGATGAATAGCAGGCTGCTTCGCTTCATGAGGTACATGGTGGTCTTGATGGCGTTTCTGATCATCGGATGCGCTTCCGATAAGACAGCGTCTAAAGATCCGTTCATTGAAAAATGGAGCGGATTGGCTGAAAAATCGAAGGGGGTATCGCCAACAGCCAGGGAAAAGATCATCGACATTCCATCGGAAGAGCAGATCGAGAAAATGATCAAAGACGGAGAGGAAGAGGACAAATCTCTCCCCACCTCAAAAATTACCCTGAAGCTGAGACAAGCCGACGTAAAATCGGTTTTACGTTCTTTAGCCAGAATTGCCGGTTTGAGTCTGCTCATCAAAAACGAAGTCAAAGGCGACATAAGCGTCGATTTTACGAATGTGCCCTGGAATCAGGCCTTCTTAAGCATTCTCAAAGACCAGGGCCTCACCTACGGCTGGGAGGGGGACATTCTCAGGGTTATGACGCTGGCTGATCTCGACCAGGACTTTAAGCGCAAGTCCCAGCAGATGGGTACAAAACTCGTTGAACCTCTGGTTACAGTCGTCGTCGGGATTGATTACGCCGACGCCGCAAAATTGAAAGATAATGTGCAGGAGTTCCTGACCAAAGATAAGGACGGCAAACCCCGGGGATCGGTCAATGTGGACGAGCACAGCAACGCCCTGATCATACAGGCCATTCGCGAAGATTTAAAAAGAATGATTCCCAT
>CAZTYA010000260.1:0-3624 GCA_964617255.1 uncultured Syntrophales bacterium | reverse complement strand
AACGCATGGAGCGCGAGACAGGACCGAAGCCAAGTATAAAAACACGGTATAATAAAAAAAGATAAGACGGTCCAAACCACAAAACTTGTTATCTGGGAATTCAGGAGGAAAACATGAGCCGCTTAAAAGAACTCCGCACACCTATTTTCTGGGTAGAAGGGCATCCCGGACCACTTGATCGGGAAAGCTGGAAGATTGAAGTGCAGGGTCTCTGTTCCAACCCTTGCGTCTTCAGTTGGCAGGATCTGATGTCCTTGCCCAAAACGATTGTTGGGGCCCGGCTGACCAGTGTCACAAGATTTTCCGTCTTCGGCCACTGGGGGGGAATTAAAATTTCCGACATGCTGAAGGCAGTCGGCATGTCTCCTAAGGTTACACACATCCGGTTTTGGTCTGTAAAAAATATCTACGACACCTCCATCCCCCTTGATATCGCCTTAAGGGAAAAAACGCTCCTCACCTATGAATACGATGGTGAATACCTGGAAGAGGACTACGGGGGACCCATCAGGGCGTTGGTGCCTTATCTTTGGGGATACAAATCCGCCAAAAGCGTTCTCCGGGTTGAACTCATGGATCATTACCTGTCCGGATTCTGGGAAAAACGCGGTTACACCGACGATGCCACGATAGAAGCGGGGTTTGTTCGGGATATCAATGATGGAGGGCGAATCAGACGGATTCCGGGCGGGGAAGTCTTATCATTTCTGGATGAAGAAGAATAATTTCTGCAGGATCAATGATTGATCAAATTTGCGATCCTGCCGCAATGTTGTCGTTCTCATCAGACAAAGTCTTGTCGGAAGGAACCAAAATCGCAATTTTCAGGAATGACTGATTGGGGGCCATATATTGTGCATGTATTTAATAATATTTTATAATTTATATACATTGGTCATTTTTTGATCAATCGGATTCCTGGTTCATAAAGAAAATGTCTCTTTATTCAATGCACCCACCCATGTTTCTATCAATGTCTGAACCGTATTAAACCAGTATCATACCCGTATTGACCTTTAATGTCTTGTCTGAGAAGATACGAAGCCATGATAAACAGATTGATATTTACACCGGAGGGGTATCGTGGAAGAAAAACATGAAAAGAAGATCATTAAAGTAATGGCAGCCATTGACGGTTCACCAATGACGGATCTGGTTCTGGCGCACTGTGCCCGCTATGCTAAGATGTCGGCGTGCGATTTGACCTTGTTGCATGTGATCGAAGATATCATCCCCCTAACTGGAATACCGGACACCCCGTTGTATAAGGAGAGAAAAAACGAAGGGATGGCTATCCTGGCCAGGGCGGAAAAAATATTAAAAGACCAAGGCGTGGATTGTAAAACCATCCTGGTGGAAGGTCCCGTGGCCCAGCAGATTGTTAACGTGGCCGAAAATAGCGGTATCGATTATATTTTCATGGGCAGTCGTGGCTTGAGAGGCCTGAAGCGGATGCTTCTCGGCAGTGTCGCGGACACGGTCACAAAATATGCCCATTGCGCAGTAACCATTATTCGTTAGGGAATACCAAACGGACAAAAGGGGGTTTGTTTATCCCCTTTTGACATAAATTCTCCTCGACATCAGATCCGCCACATCACCCCCAAGATGGGCGGGTCTGATGCCCCCCCTTAATCTGAATAATTCATACAACCTTTTGTTCAATCACCCGGGATCAATTGGAATGCGATGTCTCCGCTTTTCTTGCAAAATTTTTTTGTTCGATGTATTGGGGTGCAACAGGTGGGGATGACGGTTCTAAACGCAAGCTGTTTTTGTCGTCACTTTTATGATCCGTGTTTGATCGGCATATTTTGCCTTTCCAAACAAAAAAGGGGATAACATGATCAGAAAAATAAGCGGCGCGTTCACGGGTGGTGTGTTTGGGGGTCTGGTCGAAAGCATTTTTACCTGGCTTCTTGGCAAACTGGGCATAATGGCCCTGGTCGGAATCACCATGAAACCGGTTTTGACTGACACCTGGCTTTATCAGCGCACAATCTGGGGAGGACTCTGGATGCTGCTTCTGATGCTTCCCCTCTGGAAAAATCGGATCATCTTCCGAGGCTGCATTTTCAGCCTTTTTCCCTCAGCCATGACGCTCTTCATAACCTTCCCCCAAATGGATAAAGGCTTTCTGGGAACCGGCTTCGGCATCCTGACCCCCGTTGTGGTGATCGGTTTGAACTTCATCTACGGCATCATTGCCGCGTATTGGTATAAATCGACCGTTCACTGAGCGTGTCGGCATCTCTTCTATCTTTCCAGCACGAAAAGGAGGAAATCATGATGTTTATGGATGATCGGTTTATCCTGGGCATGGGGCTCTTGATCACCATTTTGATTTTATCCCTGATGATCGGGGGCATCGTTTTCTTCATCAAGATCTTCAGTTCGGGGAACAAAAAGAAGGCAAGCACAACCGAAGCGATTTTGGATATTCTTAAGACAAGATATGCGAAAGGGGAAATAACGAAGGAAGAATTCGAACAGATGAAAAAAGATGTTCAGTGAAGCGGAGAGGGAAATTTGATTTGCTCCCCTTCATGGGGATTCATTTTGAAGGGGCGTTCATGCAGAGTTGATCTTAATAACAGGTTAAATTTTAACTTATTTCAAAACTGCTTTATTGTGGTGTGTATTCAGGCACGATCTGTTTTAAGACAGTTTTAATGCGAGAACCATCAAATGCTTGTGCCGCCTGCGCAAGGGTATCAATCTGCATATCCAGTTTTGGCATATCAGATGCTTTTCCTCGAAGCACACGAATTTTTTCGTGGGTGGTTGGAACAATCCCTTCTCCTTCGGTAATAAGTTCCTCATAAAGCTTCTCCCCGGGCCGTAACCCTACATATTGGATCGACACATCCACATCGGGCTCCAGACCATGCAGCCGGATGAGGTCCCGTGCCATATCGGCGATCTTGACCGGTTGCCCCATGTCAAGAACATAAATCTCGCCCCCTGATCCCATCGCACCGGCCTGAAGAATCAGTTGGGCCGCTTCCACGGTACTCATAAAGAAACGGGTTACATCCGGATGGGTCACCGTCACCGGAAGCCTGGCTGCAATCTGTTCCTCAAACAGCGGGATAACGGAACCCGAGCTTCCCAGGACATTACCGAACCTGACCGCTACGAACCGGCAACGACTTTCTCCGTTCATCACTTCCACAAACATTTCCGACACCCGCTTGGTAGCGCCCATAACGTTTGTCGGCCTTACCGCCTTATCCGTCGATACAAGAACAAACCGCTCCACGCCGCTTTCCTGAGCGATTCGCACAAGACTCCGTGTCCCGCAGACGTTGTTCAGAACAGCTTCCCACGGGTTCAGTTCCTGGAGGGGCACATGCTTGTAGGCTGCCGCGTGAAAGACCACCTCCGGTTTGAATGTCGCGAAGGCGCGCCGCAGGTTTTCCTCATTCCGGATGTCCACGAGAAAGGCCTGTATGGGTAATTGTTCGAAACATTGACGCGTCTTGTTTTCAATCTGAAAAAGGTTGTATTCGGAGAAATCCAGGAGCGCCAGGGCAGAGGGTTGATAATATCCGACCTGACGGATCAATTCGCTGCCGATAGATCCACCCGCCCCGGTAATAAGGATACGTTTTCCGGCAAAGG
>CAZTYA010000259.1:0-3633 GCA_964617255.1 uncultured Syntrophales bacterium | reverse complement strand
AGGGTCACCTGCAGGAGGATGCTGTCCGCCTCACTGGGCGGCCGGATACAATAACCCTCATAATGCATGCCTTCATCTTCGCCGATACGATTCATAAACTTTTCTCTTATTGGGGCAGAAAAGCCCCGGAAAAACAACGGGGCTTTCATGCATTGATATTCCTTCAGGCAACTTCAGGCAGGTCACTCCTGCCGGCTACGTCAATCGTTTATTTATCCAGTGCCAGGCGCAGCACCTCGCGCATATCGTCCACAAAGTGGAAAGTTAAATCTTTTCTCACGTTGGGAGGGATATCATCCAGATCCTTTTTGTTCCATTTCGGCAGGATGAGTGTCTTGATCCCCGCCCGGTGAGCGGCCAGCACCTTTTCCTTGATCCCGCCGACCGGTAGGACCACCCCGCGCAGCGTGATTTCTCCCGTCATGGCCAGGTCCTTCTTGATGGCCTGGTTGGTCAATAGCGAAACCAGGGCCGTGAGCAGGGTGACGCCCGCCGAAGGACCGTCTTTCGGAATGGCCCCGGAAGGAATGTGGATATGGAGGTCCATGTCTTCAAAGAAATCAGCGGAGATGCCCAGTTCCTCGGCGTTGGTCCGGATGAAACTCAAGGCGGCGGCGGCCGATTCCTTCATGACATCGCCCAGTTGGCCTGTCAGAGTCAGGCCCTTTTTCCCCCGCATGGCGGTTGCCTCGACGAAGAGGATTTCTCCGCCGACGGGGGTCCATGCCAGCCCCACGGCGACCCCGGGCTTGGACGCCCGGATGCTGATCTCGGGGATGACCTTGACCTGTCCCAAGTACTTCATAAGGTCCTTGACAGTGATGGAGGCCCCTTGAATCTGCCCTTCGGCGATGGCGCTGGCCACGCCCCGGCACACGGAGGCGATTTCCCGTTCCAGATTTCGTACGCCCGCCTCCCGGGTGTAGCAGGTGATAATCCGCTGCAGGGCTTTGCGGGTGAAGCGGATCTGGTCCGGTTTGAGGCCGTTGGCGTCGATCTGCCGGGGGATCAGGTAACGCTCGGCGATCTTGATTTTTTCCAGTTCCGTGTAACCGAGGAGTTCGATGACCTCCATCCTGTCCCGCAGAGCCGGCGGAATCGTTTCCAGCATGTTGGCCGTCGTGATGAACATGACATGCGTCAGGTCGAAGGGCACGTCCAGATAGTGATCCGAAAAGGAGAAATTCTGTTCCGGATCGAGCACTTCCAAAAGCGCCGATGACGGATCGCCCCGAAAATCGCTGCCGACCTTGTCGATTTCATCAAGCATGAAAACGGGATTGTTGGACTCGGCCCGGCGGATGCCCTGGATGATGCGCCCCGGCAGGGCGCCGACGTAAGTCCGGCGGTGGCCGCGAATTTCCGCTTCATCGTGCACGCCGCCCAGGGAAATACGGACGAATTTCCGGCCCAGGGCCCGGGCGATGGAGTGACCCAGTGAGGTTTTCCCCGTTCCGGGAGGGCCGGCAAAACAGAGAATGGGCCCCTTGGTGTCGGGCTTTAATTTGCGGACCGCCAGGTATTCGATGATCCGCTTTTTGGCCTTTTCTAGACCATAATGGTCTTCATCAAGGACACGTCGGGCCTTTTTGATGTCCAGGTTGTCTTCGGTTTTTTCGTTCCACGGGAGCGCGGTCATCCAGTCCAGGTAGGTTGACGCGACAGTGTATTCCGCCGAGGACGGGTGCATCCGGGAAAGCCGTTCCAGTTCCCGTTCCGCCTCCCGCCTGGCCTCTTCCGGAAGACTTTTCTTTTCGATTTTGGCCCGGTATTCTTCGATCTCAACCTTGGATTCGTCTTCTTCGCCCAGTTCTTTCCGGATCGCATTCAACTGCTGCCGGAGATAATATTCCCGCTGGGACTTATCCATGTCGTCCTTGACCTGGGACTGGATTTTATTCCCCAACTCCAGAATTTCCACCTGATGATTGACCAGTCGCGTCACTTCCTTGAGACGTTCCTTGACGTCCAGGGTTTCCAGAATCCGCTGTTTTTCATCGATGGAGGCGTTGATGATCGACGCGACCATATCGGCCAGGGTGCCCGGTTCGCTGATGGATTTGGCCATGGTGCCGAATTCCTGGGGGAGGAAAGGCGACAGCTTGACGACCCGGTCGAACAGGTTAACGAGGTTGGACATCAGAGCCTCCACCTCAATATCCCGCATCTCAGGCGTTTCCAGGGGTTCAATGCGCGCCTGCAGATAGGGCGAACCTTCGATGAATTCCTTGATCCGGAAACGCTCGACACCCCGCAGCAGCAACTGCGCTTTGTTATCCGGCGATTTGGCCATTCTCAGGATAACGACACTGGTTCCGATTAAATAGAAGTCTTCCGGTTGATATTTGGTTTCCAGGGGTGTTTTTTTCGAGACGGCAAGGCCCATGAAACGATCCTTGGCCATGGCTTCGTCAATCAACTGGATGGACTTGTCTCCGAGGACTTCCATGGGAAAGACCATCTTGGGGAAAACGACATTATCGAATAAGGGTAGAATCGGAAGAATTTCCGGCAGGGATGAAACGGAGAAATCTTCAGATATTTTTTGTTCTGTCATGTGAACCTCCACGAAAAAGTAAGGGGTGCTGCCTATTCAAAAAAACATTTTATTCATCTTGGCGTATCGTTATTTTATGAGCCCGTTCCGGGGATAACTTCGTTGCCCGGATTTTGAGAAGACCTTCGCGGTAGGTTGCGTGAACCGATTCCTTATCCACCGGACAGGGTAACATCAAGGTTCTCTCAAATGAACCGTAGGAGATCTCCGCGAGGTGGTAGCGGGGATGCGCCCCGGTGTGCCTTACCTGTCGCGTTCCACAAATTCTCAGGTTTCGCATACCGAGTTCGACGTAAATGCTGTCGCTTTTCGTCCCGGCAAGATCGGCAATGATGACAATTTCATGAGCGGTTTCGAAAATATCCACAGGCGGACGCCATGTTCGCTGGTACAAGGTGCAACTCGGACAGTTCATATTGAAAATATCCTCGACGGCTTTTCGGAACTGTTTTTCCAGGGAGCTATCCTTTATGTGATAGTGAATTTTTACACGATTCATGGTCTCACTCCTGCTCCAAAGGGCGGTCCTTCTTTAATCTAAGACTTTACCAAGCAATCGAAAAGTAAGATAACACCGATCCTCTTTTTGTAAAGAGACCTGGGAGAAAAACCCGATAACCCATTGCCAAGGCAGTCGCTCACAAAGATGTTTCCGACGACTTTCGAGTTTCTATCAAGAAAAACATTGACAGTAAAATTCAGATGGTGATAATCGGAAATTAAAAGTGATATTAGTCTCTTTCTCCTAAATATAGTGGAAGATATGAGTGGGATAGGCTCCGAATATCTAATCGGAAGCCTGTCGCAGTTGTTACGGGCCTGAGGATAATCGTTCCAAACCGAAAATATCCAGTCCGGAAGGCAATGGGATCGCGTGTTACCCCGTTGTCCTTCCTCGTGAGGTAGTAAGGTCGAGACCTGTTTAACCATTACTTTTAGGGGAGGGGATTATGAAAAAAGCGGTTTGTAAGATCTGTCAGAATTATCAGGCGGAAGCACAGATGTGCGTGGCACCGAGAAACATGTTTGCCCTGCGTGGAAAGGACGGTATGGAATGCCGGGCTCTGCGATCTCCG
>CAZTYA010000258.1:0-3641 GCA_964617255.1 uncultured Syntrophales bacterium | reverse complement strand
GAAGGTGAGGAGTCCATGAGTTCGGCCAGGTAAGCCGGGCCGCCGATCTTCTCCAGGTCGCCCCGGTTCCGCAGTTCTTCGGCCAGCAACACCAGGTCCGGAGGCTGTCCACGGTCCCGCAGGGCGACAACGGCCGCAAAGATCCGCATGTGCGCTTCCGCGTAGCAATCCCCAGGGGTCAGAACGTCCAGGACAACGGCCAGGGCGTGCCGGTCCAGGAGGACGGCACCAATCACGGCACGTTCGGCTTCAAGGGAGCGGATTTCCGGGTGCTCAGGCATGGGCGGCCCCCTGTGATGCACAACGGATGCAGACTGCCCCGTCCATGTCCGTTGACAGGACGGACCGCCCGCACCCGGGACAGGTCACGGGCCGGGGGGCCTCATGATCGCTGTCCGGTGTTGGTGAAGGCCTCGGCATTTTCGCCCGCAACTGATCAAACTGTTTCCGGAGCTTCCCAGCGGACAGGATATTGTTTTGCCAGAAGTCGTCCGTCTGGCACCACTCGATGACCCGCCGGATTTCTTCAGGGGGCCGCTCGTCAATGCGGATCATCCTGTCAATCTCAACGGCCCACTTCTGGAGATCCGGTTTTTTGAATCCGGGGAGCCTGGAAACGATCCTTTCCAGGAGAAGGCTTGCAAGTCGGATCTCAGAAGAGTCCGACGAGAAGGTTTTTACTTCTTTACTTCTTGTATGTTGCCTTTTGTTTGTCGCTGGTTTGTCGCTTTGCTTGTCGTTCTCTCGATTATCGCCTTGATAAGTAGGCCAATTTACAATGGTAATAACCGAAAATTTGTTTGTCGTTTTGATTGTCAAAAAGTGCGTAAAAATTAAAGTATAGAGAATTGTTCGGATTTCTCGGATAGTAAGCCCGGTTTCCTCGGATGCTCTCTTCAATCCGAAGATGAATTGACCGGGCATCAGGTGAACGATCTGCCTGCCAACAACGGCGTCAAATTCATTGTAGGAGGCTTTCAGAAGGCACCAGGACAAAAAGGCCCATAGCTTGTGGTTTCTGATCCATCCCTTGTCCAGGGATTTCCTCCAAACCTTCACGTAGCCCCGGTTCATCTCTTCGGCCCCCCTGGTAACTGGTAGGTTCGGGGATCCGCGAACCGTGCCGCCATGAGCCGGGCGAGTTCCACCTCCGGGGGGCCGTCGAAATGAACCTCGCCCCGTTCGTCGGCGAGCTCGGCCAGGAGCAGAAGCACGTTCGCTGCTGCAGGATCCTTCCGGAAAAGCCGGTCATAGTCGCGGCGGAATCGGCGGTTGACCTTGAACATGGGTTCACTTCCTCAAGAATAGCCGTTTGACCCATCCAAGGTGGTCCGGCCTTAACAGGCGATCCAGCGCCCGCCGAAGGGTGATGAACCCCTGATCGGTCTCGGAATAGAAATAGACTGCCCGCAGGAATCCACGGTCTGTGAATTCAAGGTAGATGCCCAGGCCGTCTTTCTCATTCGTGGCCATGGCCCAGCCCTCAGTTTACCTGTCCGGGGCGGTTGCCCTTATCTCGGACCTCGGTTGCGCGGGACGCAAGCCATTCAATGAGGCGGTCAACCGGATAGGCGATCTTTCGCCCGACACGGATCCGCCCCTCCGGGCCTTTTCCTTGGCTGTCCAGGTTTGCCAGGTATTTTTCGGAAATGATGCCCCCGGTGAACCGTTCGATCTCAGTCCGGGCGACCATCGAAGACGGCCAGCGTTCGGCCATGCTGCGGAAAGAGGGTGCTTCCATGCTCTGCCTCCTAAAGATTAATTTCCTTTAGGTGCATGAGAACACGAAACCGGTGTTGTTTGAGGGGACGAAAAGAAAAAAATTCGGGTGGGTTTCGTCGGTTAGGCTCTGCCTATTTTCTTTTTAGGGCTTCTTTTATCGCCCGCGAAGGGTCCGTAGAAGGTAAATCAAGAGCTTCCAGAATCATTTTTACAATGGTGAAAAAAGCACCTGTTTCATAAGTTGTTGGCTTTCCAATATGCTCAATGTAAATATCCCTGATTTTTTTTATAAAGTTATCACCATCTGCTTTTTTCCTACCAATTATTTTATTTTCAGCCTTATGATATTCTTCTAAAATCTTGATAAATTTTTCAAGTGGACCAACAACGGCCCATGCACTTTTTATATATTTTAGAAGAAATTTGTCTTCATGCTTCCTAACTGGAGCTTCTGCTTTTGGATCGCACTGGACGCACTTCTCTCGCCAGAAACATTTGAATTCATGTTTGCATTCTGGGCAAATCTTCTTTTGTTCAGGCTGATGTCCCCATAAAGGATCAATAGTTTCATCGCGCCATGTTATAGGGTATTGCTTCATATGTCCCAACACGGCCTTGCAATCTATCAGAATGTGCTCTCTTGTTAAGCGGACTTCTGATCGCGGGGGTTGCTCTAAAAGCATTTTTTTTGTTGCACATAGCCCCTGAAGGAGATCAATAAAGTCCTTTATGTCACCCGGAGAGGCTTTATTTTCTAAAATGCGTCTTATTTCGTTCTTTTCATCTTGAGTAAATTTCCATTCGTACCGATATAAATCGGGATGAATTATACTTGAAACTTTGACTTTTTCCATACTCCGCCCCCTTCGCGGTCCTATGGTTAAGAAGGGGAAACCGGGTAGGGTTCCCGGCTTTCGGCCCGTCGGCCTATCCCCTATTGAAATTTACGATCACACCCCCGGCGCTCTTCTGGTCTCGCCTCTCAAGGCCCTTCATGGCTTTTTTGATGCTGTCCCGGGCCGGGTGGCTATATCGGGTCGTCATCTTGAAATCGGCGTGCCCCAGGATCTCCTTGACGAGATACAGGTTGACGCCGCTGTCCACAAGCCAGCTTGCATGGGTATGCCGGAGGCTGTGAAAGGTGATCTTGTCTCGCGGATCCCCGAGACCGTTGTTGAATCCGATTTCAGAGACGGCCCGGTCAAACGTGTTCGATACAGAGACGAGACGGTCTCCCCTCTTGTCGGTGAAAATCAGGTTGTCCGGAAGTCCCGGGGTCATCTCCAAAAACAGGGCCTTGACGCCCTCCGTCATGAACACCGTTCGGTCCTTCCCGCTCTTCGTGTTCCGGAAAGTGATGCTCCCCTCCTCCAGGTTGATCCGTCGCCAAGTCAACCCGGCCAGTTCGCTGAAACGAGCTCCTGTGTAAAGGCTCAGGTATGCCAACTCGTACATCTGCCGGCTTCTCGTCTTCAATTTGTCCAGCAGCAGCCGGGCCTCCTCTGTCGTCAAGGCCCGGTTCTTCTGGTTGTCGATCCTCGGTAATTCAACGTCTCGGGTCGGACAGTCCCTCTGCACAATTTTCTCCCGGCGGGCCATGGTCCAGATTTGCGAAACGATAGCGAAGGCATAGTGCAGGGTCCGGGTTGCCTTTTCCGCCTTCTGCATATTTTTCCGGACCTGCCGCAGGTGCTCTGCCTCCAGGTTGCTGATCGGTAACAATCCGATCTCAGGGGAAAGCCACTTGTCGAAAATGGCCCGCTCCACCGGCACGCTCTTTTTTCCCTTCGCCTCCATCGCAGGGAGATAGGTTTTCGTGAAGTAGTCGGCAAACGTGACCTCCTCCCGCTTCCGTGCCTCCTCCTCCGCTTCTTCAGCCTCCCGGCGTGCCTCGGATATTTTTCGCTTCTCCCTCAGGC